>OMQK01000013.1 GCA_900313205.1 uncultured Bacteroidales bacterium
CCGTCCTTCATGCGCAGGAATTCTTCCGGGCCGATAACATCCTCGCAGCCTGTGACTGTGACAAAGATGTCTCCAAGGGCGGCGGCTTCCTTCATGGGCATCACCTTGAAGCCGTCCATCACGGCCTCCATGGCCTTGATGGGATCTATTTCCGTTACAATCACGCTGGCGCCCTGGCCTTTTGCGCGCATGGCAACGCCCTTGCCGCACCAGCCGTAACCAGCTACAACCACGTTCTTTCCGGCCACAATCAGGTTGGTGGTGCGGTTGATGCCGTCCCATACGCTCTGACCGGTGCCGTAGCGGTTGTCAAAGAGGTGCTTGCAGTCTGCGTCGTTGACCAGCATCATGGGGAAACGGAGTTTTCCGGCGGCGTCCATTGCCTTCAGGCGCAGGATTCCGGTGGTTGTTTCCTCGCAGCCGCCAATGACCCCGGGGATCAGTTCCGGGAACTCGTTGTGAATTGTGGTCACAAGGTCTCCGCCGTCATCAATTATGATATTGGGGCCGGCCGATAAAACCTTACGGATATCTTCAAAGTACTCCGTTTCATTGCAGCCGTGGATGGCGAAGACATTGAGGCCTTCGTGAACCAGAGCGGCGGCTACGTCGTCCTGGGTGCTCAGGGGGTTGGAACCTGTGATGTACATATCGGCCCCTCCAGCAGCCAGAACCTCGCACAGATGCGCGGTCTTGGCCTCAAGGTGCACGCTGAGGGCTACTTTAAGGCCCTTGAAGGGCAGGGTCCTACGGAAATCCTTCTCAATTCCGTCCAGAAGGGGCATGTGGGAGCGTACCCAGCTGAGCTTGAGTTCTCCGCTTTCCCACAGGTTTATGTCTCTGATGTGGCTCATAAGACTGCAAAGTTACTAAATAAAATTCAGATACACTGCCTCCGCGGCGGTAACTGCCGCGGTTTCTGTCCTAAGGCGTGACGGGCCAAGATGCACGGGGATGTAGCCTGCTGCGAGGGCTTCATCGGCCTCCTCCTTTGAGAAGTCTCCTTCCGGGCCGATGAGTACCGTCACGTCCCGGCCTTTGAACTCCCTCAGCGCCTCCATTATGCTCCTGCGCGGATGCGTTTCATCCTCAAAGCAGTAGGCGATGAGTTTAAGACGAGATGCCCGATCGGTGTCGGGCATGACGTCACCCCCGACGTGATCGGGGGTCTCCTTGATGAAAACCTTCACACTCATCGGCTCATTGATCACCGGAATCCTGGCCTTCAGGGACTGTTTTGTGGCCGATAATGCTATGCGCAGCGCCCTCTCCGTCTTGTACACCTTGCGTTCAGAGTGGTCTCCAATTAGGGGGACAATCCTGTCCACGCCAATTTCCGTGGCCTTTTCCACAAACCACTCAAAGCGGTCGTTGTTCTTTGTGGGGCAGCATCCAATGGTAAGACGGTAGGGATGAGAGCCCCAATCGGCCTCCTTAGAAATAATCTGGGCCTCCGCTCCCTTAGGGCTGTCCAGCGTGAGGCGGCAGTGGTAGAGCGTCCCCTGCCCGTCAATGATATCCACTGCGTCTCCTGCCCTGTGGCGCAGCACCTTCACGCAGTGCGCGCTTTCATCCGGATCCAGGCGGCACACGCTTCCCTCTACTTCGTAAGCATAAAACAGTTCCATGCCACAAAAATAACTAAAAAAACGGTGACGCGTAGCTCCCACCCTCAAAAGCGGCTAAATGTCCGGATGGAGTTTCTTGGAAACTTTCAGGCCGTAACGGAGAGATTTGATGCTGCCCTTTGTGAGGGAAGCTTCTCCAATGCTGAGGTGCTTTCCAAGGCAGCCCCTGTGGAGGGTGCAGAGGACCTTGCTGCCGTCCAGGCAGGTGAACTCCTTCTGCTCACCGTCTTCCTCCGTGAACATCTCAAGGAGCTCCTCAAGGTTTTCCAGGGCATCCTCATAGGTTTCCCCAAACAGCAGCACCGTGCCGTTTGAAGAGCTGAAGGTGGTGGTGGAATTCAGGATCTCCGCCTCAAAAGCGTACTCCACGCGGCTTATGCTGAGGTAGTAGGCGGGGGTGCCATCATTGTCCTTTACCTTGTAGATGTAGAGGTTGTTGTCGTTCTGCTCTACGCTGGCAACTTCCATGCTGCCCCCGGGCTTGACATCACGCTGAGCGTAAGAAATAACGGCCGTACAAGCCAGTACAACCGCTAAAATAAGTTTTTTCATAGAGTTATCTTACTTGAACCACTCTACGATATGGTCCTTTGCGTAGAGATAGTATACAAGAAGGCCTACCCAGCTGGTGATAAGCACAAGCACGCAGCAGATGATCTTTCCAACAAGGGAGATGGGCTTCTTGAGGATGTCAAGAACCGCAAGGATGGCCAGTACCAGACCGGCGATGTAAAGGATTGTTCCAAGCATAACTATTAGATTTTAAAATGTTTTCCTATGCAAATATAGCAAAAAATTGCTATTTGTTCTCCTTGTAACAGAAGCCGTTAAACAAAGCCGTTCCCTTCTGGCAGTAAGGCCCCACGGTGACCCCGGTGAAGCCGCCGGCAATCTCTGTGCTGATGAGTTTGGAATCCAGGCGGGCAATCTCCCTGCCATCAAGGAGGAACTCATAGTGGTCTCCGAAGGCTTTGACATCCAGCCGGGCTTTGGCCGATGAAAGCGGCACGGAGGCCTGTGTGTGAAGTATGCTGTGAAGACGTATCCTCACTTCTGCGCAGGGCTTTCCGCCCTTTTCACGCGAAACATAGAACTCAATGTGGCCGGAATGAGTCTGATAGATTGCAATGCCGGCTTCCCCCTCCCCCTGCAGAGACACTGTTGTGCCAAAAGTGCATTCAGGGCTCTGCTGACGCCTTAGAAGCGCAGTAGGCCGGGGATTTCCCCAGTCAAAGCCGCTGCCGCTTCCCTTGAGGGTAAGGATGCCGTTGGCCACGCTGTAATTCCGGGCCTCCGGGTGCTGGATATGCATCCATTCAGGGCCGATGGAAGAGAAGTCATATTCCACGGAAACGGCCTCAGGCGCAGTTGGAGCCGCGCTCAGCGGCACCATCATCTCTTCCGCCACGGGCTTTCCGCCGTTCACAACAGGCCAGTCCTTTTCCCAGGTTACAGGGGCCAGGAAGGTTTCACGGCCAAGGTGATGGAAGTCTCCGCCATACCTGCGGTATGCCAGGAAAACCATCCACCAGGAGCCATCGGCCGCCTGGAACATATCCCCGTGACCGGTTCCCTGGATATTGCTCTCCTGTCCTGCAAGGGAGCAGTGCGTGAAGATGGGATTGCCCGGGAAGGCCTCGTACGGGCCGTATATCTTGCGGCTCCTTGCAACTGTCAGTTTATGGGCAAGTTCCGTTCCGCCTTCAGAGATTAAAAGATAGTACCACCCGCCCCTCCTGTAGATGTGGGGACCTTCGGGGAATCGGCCTCCAGTACCTCTCCAAAGGGCCTTCCCGGGACTTAGGGTGGCGCCTGTCGAGGGGTCAATCTCACAGAGAGTGATGGTGGCATCCGGGTTGGAGACCATATAGCACTTGCCGTCTTCAAAGTACAGGGACGGGTCTATTCCCTGCTGCTCCAGCCAGATGGGCTCGCTCCACGGGCCGGCCGGGTCCGTAGCCGTGACCATGAAATTGCCGCCGCCGGAAACGTTTGTCGTGATCATATAGAACACCCCGTCATTGTAGCGGATGGTAGGGGCATAGATGCCAAGGGAGGCATTGGCATCGTCCAGCGGCAACTGGGAGGGCCTGTCCAGAACATTTCCTATCTGCTCCCAGTTCTGGAGATCGCGGCTGTGATAGACCGGAACACCTGGGAAGTAGTGGAAGGTGGAGTTTACAATGTAGTAGTCTTCCCCCACTGCAACAACGGAAGGGTCCGGATTGAAGCCGGGGATGATGGGATTCCTGAGGAGGCATTCCGGCGCAGGCTCAGGGGTCTGCGCGCAAGCTATCGCCAACAGGAGTATTGCGGTGGAGGCTAACTTTCTCATTATCAGGTGTTTGTAAAGGTATTTGGGATTACTGGTAATCCCAAATACCCGTGTAAGTAATTGATTGTTAATGTTATAAGGTCCACCCGATCGGCATTACAATTGAGGGGTTAGAGGCCCAGCTCCTGGAGAACGTAGTCCTGGCGGGCATAGTGCTTCAGGATCCAGAGGATGTATCGGATGTCTACGCAAACGCACATGTTGTAACCGGGAACGGACTCAAAGTTGGAGGCCAGGGACTCCTTGTTGCCGTCAAAGGCAAGGCCGATAAGCTCACCGCGCGCATTGAGAACCGGAGAACCGGAGTTTCCGCCCGTTATGTCGTTGTCCGTGAGGAAGTTCACGGGAAAATCCAGGGGCGGAAGCGCGTCACGGAAGGCATCCGGGTAATGGAAGTCATAGGCCGATTCTGAGTATTTCTCCCTTAACCCCGCCGCAGTGCTTTGCCAGTGGGTATACACACCGTCCCGGGGGCGCATGGAGCACACCCTGCCATAGGTAAGCCTCATTGTGGAATTGGCATCAGGGTACTGCGGCACTCCAAGGCTCTGGAGGTAGCGGTAACGCGCGTGGACGTATTCCCTATGCAGCTGCATGGGATCCCCCGCATGCTGCTCCCTCCCGTTGAAAAGGTTCATATTGATGTCCTTCACATAGCGGAAAAGGGGGTCATCGGCTATATTGCCGTCAAACGCATCCACAATTGTGGAATCCGGCACGCTGCCAAAATCCTTCAGGAATGAGCCCTCCCACAGCCAGGCTGCCATAGCCTTGTAATCCTGCCCAAAACGCTCTTGGAGTTCCTTGTGGAAAGGAGGGAGAAGCTCAGAGTCAATGCCCCCGAAGAGTTCCTTCACAGATGCCTCCAGGAGTTCACGCTCCACCCTGGGGTCTGTCTCCGCCAGCCCCCGGGCAAGGAAACGTTTCTGCTGGGAAAGGTCCTTGGAGGCCCCTCCCATGCGCATGAGCGTACGGGAAATGATGAGCCCGCGGAAGATGGCCTCACGGAAATACAGCTTCTGCTTCTCTATGGAAGATGTGGCCGATATCTCCTCCTGAAGCCGTTTCAGAAGCTCCTGGTCCGGCATTCCGGCCTCAAAGGCGCGGCGCTTTTCAATGACGCCAAAGCGCCTCACGCATTCAAGTTCACCTTCCTGAAGCTCTGCAACATTTGAAAGGGAGAAGAAGTTGTCGGAGTACTTGAATCGCACAGCGGGGTCCTTGTCCATCCACTTACGGATAATCTCCATCTGGGCGGCTCTGATTCGGTTAACTTCCGGCCTTTCCACAGAAATCATCTGGTCCAGTTCCGCGGCCGATATATACCTCTGCGTGCGGCCCGGATAGCCCATAATCATGGCGTAGGAGCCTTCCTTGTAGCCTTTTGTGCTTATCTTGAGGTGACGGCGGGGATGCAGGGGCTCGCCGCCATCGTAGATGCGGTACAGCGCGAAATCGGCCTTATGCTGCGGCCATTCCCAGTTGTCTTCATCCCCTCCGAAGGCCGCAACCTGCACGGG
Source organism: uncultured Bacteroidales bacterium (assembly GCA_900313205.1). Taxonomy (GTDB): domain Bacteria; phylum Bacteroidota; class Bacteroidia; order Bacteroidales; family UBA932; genus Cryptobacteroides. The sequence continues at coordinate 5,484 of OMQK01000013.1, forward strand.
CGGGGCGCCCACAAGGCGGATGTCCGTGTACTTGGAGTAGAGGCACATGTAGTACTTCTCCCCGGCCCACATGCCCTGCAGGCCTGCCTCCAGGCCGGTTTCGTCCTTGTACTTCTTTTCAAGGATGGAACTCAGCCGGCGGCTTCCGGCGGGCTTCCCGGCGGCTTCAAGTTCCGCTTTAAGCGCCGCCACCTCCTCAGTCACATCTATGACGCGCCTCAGGAAGAAGAATTCCAGGCCGGGGACGGGGATTTCATCGGCCCTGGAGAGCGCGAAGAATCCGTTTTCCAGAAGGTTGTTTTCCGGAGTGGAGAGCCTTGAGACGTCGGAATAGGCGCAGTGGTGGTTGGTGATAAGGAGGCCGTCATTGGAAATCATGCTGCCGGAGCAGTAGAAGCCAAGGGACACTATTGCGTCGGAGAGGCCTCCCGCTTCCTCGTTGTAGATTTCTCCTGCCTTGAGCTTGCAGCCGCGGGCCTTCATGTTCTTCTCCAGGGCCCTGTCCAGGCACTGGACAAGCCACATACCCTCATCGGCCCGCGCACCCGGAAGGATGCACAGGCCGAGGGCAATGGCTATGAGCCACTTACGCATGGCTTTTTAGTTGTTACGGACGCAGCGGAGAGGGCCGGCGATGCGGTAACTCACCTTGGTTCCGTTGCAGGAGTATTCTGCCTCAGTGGCCTTGTTGGTCATAGGCATAAATCCCATGAACTGGAGGTTCTTGATGCCGGAGGTTTCGTCGCCGCTGGTGTTGTAGGTTACACCGCCATAGGTGGAGCCGATGAACATGCCGGAAGAAATCTTTGAAGGATAACCTGATGCCCAGCCCATAAGGGTTCCGGAAGTCTTGGTGTTGTCCTGGATGGAAACGGCGCCGAATGCGTCCATGTTGAAGCCGTCGGCATTCAGGAGGGCTATGGAACCGTTGGATCCGTCATAGTAAGGAGCGGTAGTGTCATTTGTGAGCGGGCTCACGGCTTTTCCTACAAGGCCGATTATATCGTCCCCGGTGGGAACGTGCCAGCCTTTAGGGCAGAGACCCTGTGCACCTTCAAGTGCCTGTGCCTGAGCTACGGAGGTGATTGCGCCGACGCTCAGTCCAAGGGCTACTTCGGCCTGATACAGATAGCCGCGCGCCGTGATAACCTCAACGTCCTTGGAGAATACGGCCTGGGTGTTTTCCGCGTTGACGACAACCGGGTAGTAGATACCGGCGTCAACCTTGGTGACGGTCTTGCCGTCAAGGGAACCGTCCACGGTGATCCCTTCCGGAACATAGCGGAGGTTCTGGGTCATCCACCACTTGCCGTCTTTCATCTTGGCAACGGTGTACTTTGCCTCATGGTAGGTGATATAGCCGTCGGAGAGTTTCTCGATGAGGGTGTTGTCGGCTCCAAGGGTGCCGCCGTCCTCCCAGTCCTCGATGTCTCCGGAGAAGGTTACCTTGAGGTCTGAAGGGTTCACGATCATATTGATGGTGTACTGCTTGCCGGCGGCAAGGGCGGTTTCCTCAAGGATCTGGGAAAGCTCGTTGTCCCCGGTTGTGACCACGGTGGCAACAAGGGCAACGGTCTGGGGAGGAAGGATGAGGCAGTAGGTGGATGCATCCTTCTTGAAGGCGGTTACTGTGCCTTCTGCGGCGGATGCGTCGGCAGTTGCATTGAAATCGGCATCAAGGAGTGCGGCAAGGCGTGCTCCGCCAAGCTTTACGGCGTCAAGGTCTCCGTCAACATTCTTGGTGACGTTGAGGATGATCTTGGTGAGTTTGTGCTTGAAGGGAATCACAACGGGTGAGGCTGAAGGAAGGACGCCAGTCTTTGCACCTGCCACAAAGTCTGAGGCCGATGTTCCTGCACTTTGATCGGCCTGTACGCTGAAGGAAGCGGGAACCGTGGCGGCGTAAGGATAGTATGCACTTACGGTTGCACCATCGGTGCCCTCTGCATACCACTTGAGGCTGCCGGAGAACTCGGAGCCGTTGTAGGTAAGTTTTTCGTTGGTGGCATACTCGCCTGCTGCGCGGGCGATGGATACGCCAATTGCATCTCCATCTTCAAATGCGGTGTCCGTGACTTTTGTCATCACGGGAAGGATGCGTACGTCATAGGTCTGGCCATCCGGTGTTACAGCCTGCTGGTCAGGGTTGGTCCATGTGGGAACCTGGTTCTTCTCGCAGGCTGCAAGCGCGGCCGCGAAAGCAAGGAACAAAAGTACTTTTTTCATAAGCATCATATAGTTTAAAAATTATAACCTAGTTTAAGGCCTGATGTCTGGCGGTCGTTGCCGGAAATGAGGACCACCTTGAAGGCATGGATCCAGAAGGTGTTGGCCTCAAGGTAGATGCCGCTGGGGAAGCTGTACCTGACGGCCGCTATGACAACGAACCTTGTTGCATCGGCCGCTTCCTGCTCCCTGTCCCACCAGTCCTGGAGGCGGGTGGGCGGCTCTTTTACGCCAAGGGAGGCATCGGCCACATCCACAACATGGCTGTGCTCTCCAATCTTCTGGACATACTTCACGTTACCCCTTATGAGGAACCGGCCTACGGCCACCGCACCGCCTGCGTTCAGGCTTAAATGCAGGGATCGATCGTCGTCATAATAGGGGTACATGAGGGTGCTGAGGTCACGGGTGTGATCGAAGGAAATGCCGCCCATGGCCCTCCAGCCATTTTTGTGACCAAGGGCATACTGCACGCCGGCGCTCATGTCCTTGTGACGGTAGATGATGTTGCTTCCGTGTGTGCGGGGTGTTGTGACGCCGCCCTCAGTCACTTTTTCCGTGACGGTTTCATAGTTCTCCATGGAATGCCATTCATAACTTGCCGTTATGTTATGGACCATGCCGTCTCCGGGGAGGGTGAGGATGAGTTTTGTCTCAAGGTTATTGCCGGGGAAGCGGAACCAGTTGTAGCCTTTTTCTCCAACCTCGCCTATTGAATGGGTATACTGGAGGTCTCCGTAGAGGAGTTTTCCGTAGCTGGCCTGCAGGGCCGCCCCGTAGGTGTACTGCTTCACGGGGAGGCGGTTTACGCCGGGTTCATTGAGGTGGATGCCGCTGCCGTCCCAAACCTGCATGGTGCCGTAGCGCATGCCCTTGTCCAGGAAGGCCATGTAGGAATCGGCCTTGGCCTGGCCCACCTGCTCTGCGGTGATGAATTCAGAGTCCTTGCGGTAAATGCCGGTGAGGCCCGCTTCAAAGGCGTCTCCCCTGTAGTGGACGGAAGGCGCAATCTCAAATTCCTGCCTGTAGGTGGTGTGGCGGAGGTCCTTGCGCTTTGCGTAGTTCACGCCCTGGAATGAGGCCGTGGCGCCGGGAGTCCAGCGGCTGCCGTTTTTCCAGGCAAAGCCGCCGCCTATGGTATAGGTCTGCTTTACCTTGTCTCCGGGGGTGAATTCCAGCACGTCTATGGGATAGAATCCGGGGTCTGAGAACATGGAGCCCATCATTCCCTTACCGTAGGAAAGGTCAAATCCAAAGACGCCGGTAAGATATAGGTCTTCAAAGGCCGATGTTGCCGCGGCCTGGGCCTGCGTGCTCCAGACGGTCTTTCCCATGGAAGGGGAGCGGAAGTTTCCGGAGGTGAACGTGCCGCCCACGGAGGCTTCGGCCTAATGGCCAAGACCCGCGTTTACGGCTTCTCCGGCTATGTTGATGCCCTCTCCCCAGTGACCCTGGGCAGAGGCGGCCTGAGCGCATAGACACACGCCCAGGATGGCCAGCAGAACTCTACTGGTGAAGTGACTGTGTCTCGCGTTCATAAAAGTCTTCTGTTGAATTGTTGGTGTCCTGAAGTACCTCGAAGCCCTGCTCCGTGGAGAGGGATTCATCGGCCTTTCTCATAAGCGTACGGCCCTTGTAGGTTTCAGAGAGAGATACCGCGCCGGCGTCTATGGTGGCGGGGAGGCGCTTCTGGTTGCCGGAGGAGCCGCCGTTGAATACTTCCACTCCGTCCACTACCCAGTCCTGGGGGATTGCAATCACTTTTTCGTTGCTTCCGGGAACCTGCGGCTGATGCTCAGAGAGCTGCACATAATCCCTGATATTCACGCCTGAGGGTGCCCTGAACAGGACAAAAGTGGGGGAGTTGACTGAAAGGGTGTAGGCGTTTGCCTGACCGGTCTTTATTATGATGTCAAGATACCTTGCGGCCTGTACAAGGGGCCCTGGAGCCGGATGGAAGGTGGCGTTGGGGAAGAGGACGGAGTCATAGAGCGCAAATACGTCTGGCCTGTTCAGATTGACAGAAAGCGGATATTCCGCTGTGTGGTCTATGGCACCGTTAAGGGCTATCACGGCATCTTCTCCCGGCTCAAGCGGGAAATCCGTGCCGCTTCCCGGAATGGCCAGGACGGCCTGGATTACAGGGAGGAAATCCGGAAGATTTCCGTCCACCACCCAGGGATTTGCAGCGTTGCTGTTGTATGGGGAAAGGGTTCCCATGCAAAGGCCGTCAAGATATTCCGTGTCTATGCTGTTGTTATGGAGTATTACGTATTTGTCGCTCTGGTAGGTTCCCTCCTTGGGAGCCTTGGAGCAGCCTCCGCAGTAGATTTCCTTCACAACTATGGCGCCGGCCTTGGATGCCTTGAGCTCCATGTCAAGGCTTACATTCTCATTGGAAATGAGGAGCTTGTCCTTTGTGGCGTTGAACACGAAATCTTCATTCCGGTCCCTTACGGTTATGCGGTAGATTCCGTTTGGAACCTCCGTGACAACGCTGCCATCGGCCCCCGTACTGACCGTGTATGAAGTGATGCCGGACACTTCCACAACGGATACGGTGGCGCCGCCTTTTGCGGCGATGCCGTCAGGATACACGGCCTTTACCGTGAGGATGTTGAGGCTGCCCGGGGCATACGGTTCTCCGTTGTCCATACAGCCGGCCACAAGGACCAGGGCGGCAAATAAACCTAGAATTTTATTCTGCATCGGAGTCCGTAATAGAAGTTAGGGGTGAAGATTGCGCTGACGCCTGTTGCTCGGCTTGTGACCATGGGACGGGCGTTTGTGAAGTTATTGGCAAAGAAGGACAGGGAAACGTGGCTTCCTATCTCCTTTGTCACGCTGAGGTTTGCGCACATGTAGGGACTGTATCCGTCCTGTGCGAAGGTGTAGATGTTGCCGGAGCGTATGATGAGCCTCTGGAGGGCAGGGTCCTGGGCCGATTCTGCGGTCCATGGATGTACCACTCCGTCAAGGTCCATATAGGCGTCAGGGTATATTGCAGTGTAGGAATTGCCGTCATAGATGTTGCCGCCGGTCCGGTTCCCTTTGTCGTCCACGGTGAAGGCTTTGTCGGACGTGTAGCGGGAATTTCTAAGAAGCGCCGCCTCAAGGCGTACGGTGATTACCATACGTGCCCTGGGGATGTGGGTGATGGCGGTGAGGTTGGCGTCTACGTTGTCCGTAATGCGGCCGTTGTACACGTTTGTGCCGCCGCGGTACACAGCGGCATATTCGTAAGACCTTCCGGGCAGCGTACTGTGGGACCATCCATCCCTGTAAAGGTTGGAGGAGACGTCTGAAGTGTACTGCGTGTGGTTCCATGCGGCGTCCAGGCGGAATGTGGTCTTGATGGGCCTGATCTCCGGGAAGTCTACGGTAAGTTCCATGCCGTAGCGGTGGATATCGGCCCCGTTCTCCTGACGGCGGGATGCGGCAAAGGAGCGGTCCGTGAGCTTAAGCTCCGACGGCACGTAGTATCCTTCCGGATCCATGAAATACACCATACCCGTCTGGTGGTCCACCTGCACCTGAGGATTATCCGGCATTGCATATCCTGCGGGCACCTGATATATATTATAGGAGAAGGGGGTGTAAACCGTTCCCATCTCATACGGTGCCTTGGTGATGTTACTGAAGCCTACAAGGCCTATCTTGAAGCCTTTCCAGTCCACGTCAAGGCCGATTTCCGCGTTCTGGTTCCGCTGCCACCTTAGTTCAGGGTTGTACTCCATCCTGTAAGGCTGCGTATAGTAGATATAGGAAGCGGAGGTTCCGTGGGAGTAGTCTATGGTGCGGATGTCCCTGTATTCCGGCTTGGGGTAGAGGATGTAGAAGGAGGGGAGTTTTCCGGCAACGCCCCAGCCGCCGCGGAGAGAAACGTTTTTTGAAAGCTCCCACTTGGCGTTGAAACGCGGGGAGAGTATATTAAGGCCGTTATACATGGACCCGGCCACAAACACGTTCTCATACCTGAGGCCCGCCATGAGGTTAAGTTTTGTGTGGCCGATAGGGATGGTTACATTGTCCTCCAGGAAGCCTGAAACCGTGTGCATGTAGGGGTAATCGGAGTAAGGCCTGGAGCGGTATCCATTGGCCGCGAGGCGGGGATCCTCATACCACTCTCCGCGGCCGACGTTACCATCGGCCTTCCACTGAACACCGGCCTTGAGGACATTCTTGACGGCGCCCCAGTGATGGAGCCAGTGGTACTTGAGGGAGGCGGAATAATCCAGCTCCTTGGAGTCTACGACCTGGTCGGAATAGTAGGTGGTGGGGAGGGCATCGGCCATCCAATAACCAATCTGGGTGGCGTGTACCGCCGGAAGGACGGCCGCGTGGGAGTTGTATGCGTGGTCCAGCGAGCGGGTGTCGTGGAAATAGACACTGCCTTCCAGCGTAAGGTTTGTGACCCAGCTTTTGTTGAGGAGCCAGGTGAGTTTGAAATGCGGCGTGAGGAGGTTGTCATTCACCTTTGAATATGCCTCCGAGAATGCGTCAGGGTCGCTCTTGGAGTTCATGCCGCCTATGTTTCCGTTCAGGCCGGCCTCCAGGCGCAGCACCTTTGCGAAGGTGCGCGTGTAGTCCAGGGTGAAACCCCTGCGCGTGTATGAAGTATAAGGTGAGGTGAGTTTGGAGGTGGCGTTGGCCCATTCAAGGCCCACGTTCATCACGCCCTTTCCAATTTCAAAGCCCTTTGAGGCCGATACCTCATAGGTGCGCGGATTCACCGCAAACACTATGTTCCAGGGCGTGCGGCCCTTCTTGGTGGTGACTCTCACCATGCCGCTTCCAAGGTCTCCGTATTCGGCACTTGGTACGCCAGTTATTACTTCCACGCTCTCAATATTCTCAACAGAGATACTCCTGGTGCCGATACCTGCCATCGCAGAGAAGTTGGCGTTGTCTCCCATGCGTACGCCGTTCACCTCCACGGCAGTGGAGAATGCGGCGTTACCGGCATCGGAACCCGCCGCACGCAGCGACAGGGCGTTATTCTGGGTAAGGTCCGGGTTTATGGTCTTGCCGCCGGGGAGCAGGGCTGCTATGCCGTCCATGCCGCTCATCTGGAGGTGGTCCAGGGCTGTGCGGCCAATCTTCTGGGTGGTGTTGAGGTTGTCCTTGGAGGTTTCGGCCGTAACTACTACTTCCTTCAGGGCAAGGGTGTTTTCGAAGATCTTGATTACGATGTCCTCGATGTCCCTTGTCACTTTTATTTCCCGGGTGTAGGTTACGTATCCCAGGCAGGAGACCTCCAGGGCGTAAGATCCCTTCTGGACACCTTCCAGCTCAAACTCTCCGTCTTCATCCGTTATGGCCCAAAGGTAGTTTTCGTCCAGGCGCACTATGGCTCCCGGCACGGGCTCTCCGCTGGCGGCATCCACCACCTTGCCGGAAATCTCCAGCCCGCCGGCGGCAAGTGCCGCCGCCGTAGACGCCAGGAAAAGAATAAGTATGAGGATGGTCCGTTTCATATAGGAGTGCAAAGATACGGGATACGGCGTTTACCGTCAATCCCAATTATTGGGGATATTACCAGGGCTTTACAACTCCGGGGTTCTTGAAGCTTAGCTTGGCGGGTTCCTCGCGTACGTCGTCTTCCTTGTAGGTGATGGTCCAGGGATCCTCATTGAGAAGTTCCCATATGCGGGCCTCGGTGCAGGGAGCCGCAAACCTTATCTGGAGGGCGGGGGTCAGTTCCTCGTTGAGGTTGAGGTACACGCCAATCACGCCTTCCTCCCTGGAGATGTGGTTGCTCAGGAAGGGAAGGTTGCGGGTGAAGACTGGTTTCTCGTAGTTGGCGTCGGCAATCTCGTACTTGAACTGGGGCTTGCCTTCGTACACCAGGGCGCGCTTCTTGATGCCGTCATCGTACTTGCCGTTGAATTCGGCCTTGAAGGGGGAGAACATGTGACGGACATAGTCTTCCACGGGGATAAGTTCCTCGCCTTCTTCCATTTCCACAAACTTGAAGGAAAGAGGAGTGGTCCTGACGGTACCGTCCGGGAGGGGCATTTCAAGCGCCTTTTTCTCTACAATCTGCTTGAACCACTTGGCATCGGCCTGCTCTTCAGGGTCCATGTAAACGCGGATATACAGCGGGCAGCCGAATTCGCTCTCCACGCCGTAAATCTTCTTGCCGGAGAGGCGAAGCTGCATGCCGAAGTTGTTGAGGTCCATCTTGTCCGGCATGGATTCCGTGCGGATGGTTACCTTCTTCACCTGGGTGACGCTTCCAAGATCCGGGGCCGAAACCTTGAACTTGGTGGGTACGAAGATGGCTTCCTGAATCTTTTCCGGGGAGGTGACGGAGGGGTCGTAGGTGATATGGACGCGGTGCTTGCCCACGTAGGTCTTTACGCCGTGGGTGCCGGGAATCTGGGTGAGTTTTCCCTTGAAGGCCATTGAGCTGCCAAAGCACTTGACGCTTCTGAGAGGCTCTATGTCAAAGCTCTTGAGGGCGCCGGCATCCACGTTTTCCATGTTCCATTCCTCGTTGATGGTGGGAAGTTCCGTCTTTCCGCCAATGTATATGCCCACACACAGAAGCACTATGGTGATGATGGCGGGGACGAATTTCCAGGCGCCGCCCTTGGCCTTTTGATTGAGGCCTATTTCAATTGCTTTTTTGGAGCAGGCGCCTACGCATTCGCCGCAGAGGGTGCAGTCCACGCATTCCACCTTGCCCTTGGCTTCGGCAATGTTGATGTGGTAGGGGCACTGTTTGTTGCAGAGGCCGCATCCGGTGCACAGGGCGTCGTTCTTGACAACGTGCATGACCTGGAGCTTAGGCTTCCCGCAAAGGATTTCCAGGAGGTATCCGGCAAGGCAAAGGACGCCAAGGAGCACCCACCAGGGAAGATGGAGGCCGATGAGGCCAAGGAGCCACCAGATTACGGTGATTCCAAGTATCCATGCCCAGAACTTAAGGGAGTTGGAGATGGCTCCAAGCGGACACAGGTACTTGCACCAGAACATGTCCACAATGAAGCCGCCAAGGATGAGGAACGTTACGGTAACAATTGACATCCAAAGTGTTATCTCTCCCTTGAAGCCCGTTGCAATGGCGTAATAAGGGTCCAGGTTCTTGCAGAAAAGTTCACTGGCCGTTGCGGTCATGTAGAAAATCCAGAACACCAGGATGTATTTCACTATGCGCAGCGCCTTGTCTGCGATGCTTCCGTTTTTGATGCGGATGGCTTTTATGCCAATTCCCTTGCGGAGTTTCATGAGGAGGTCTTCCACCGTGCCCACAGGGCATAGATAGCCGCAGAACAGCTTGCTGAACAGGATTACCGCCGCCGCAAGGCATATTCCCAGGATAATCTGGAGGGAACTCATGCTGCAGGGAAGCGAACCCTTTACCAGGAAGGTGGTGAGGGCCTCCAGCCCTCCCATGGGGCACAAGGCCTCAGGGTCTGCGGGTTCCATCTTTGTGAAAATGAGCCGTGCAAGGCCGGTTACAAAGAAAATGATTGCAGCAAGAGCGCCCCATTGCAGTACATAGCGGGGCCAGTTCTTCTTAACAGGAGACTTCATGGTTGAACAGTTTCGGTTAGTTATACAAAAGTAGTAAAAACTTCCTATAAAACAAGCCTTTTCGTTTCTTTTTGTTTCGATTTCCCGCGTTCTGGTTTCGCTCTGCCCGTCCATCTCCCTGCCCGCCCCGTCATGCCCTGCCCGTTCTCCGTCATGCCCGCCCCACCCCGTCATGCCCGCCCCACCCCGTCATGCCCGCCCGCGACCGGGCATCTCTCCTCCCCGGTACTGACCGCGCACGTTTTTGCCCGTTTTTGTGTACGTTGAGTCCCCGGCGGAACTGAACGTGCACACTTGAGCCCGAAAACGTGTACGGCGAGTACCTGGCAGTGTGGTTTAACGAAGTTCTTTGGCGGCCAGTAGCTGCCGGACCACCTTTTCTTTGATGTAGATCACCGTTGATATTTGATAGGATGACAGGCCGAAATCCCTGTTTAGGATAAGGATCATTTTGCCTTTGTCGTCATCGGACAGTTGATTAAGATCTTTGCCGGGGAATCGTTTCAGCAGCACCTGTGTCACAATACCGTGAAACATTACCTCATAGTCCTTGACCAGGGCCGTCTGCAAATCTTTCGGCTCCGGGAATAGCTTTAATACCAGTGACGTGTCTACAAATGACCCTGGGTGAAGGCCCAGATAGGGGTGCACAAGCCAATCCGGGGGCAGCGTCTCCCGGGCAAGCATCATCCGAGACAGCTCACGGCCGGAAACCCGGCTTGCCGGAGTTCCGCCAACCAGCTTCGAAATATCCGCGTGATACAGCCAAGCGGAACTCCAAAGATACCCGCCCACCACTCCAAAACCCTCTTCAAGGCAATTGCGGAGAACGTAGACTATTTCCATGCGCATCTGCGCCTCGGACTCTATGGGTACCAGTTTGAACCAATAGTCGGCAGGCAGCGGACAGAATCCGTCCCTTACCAGACGCAACGAGAGTTTTCGTTTCAAGAAATCAAAGGCCTCAAGGCAATCTGTGCCCGTACCGCTCAATATGATATGGATATGATTGGGCATCAGAGTGAAAGCATAAATGCGTATGCCGAATTTAATGGAAATCAGTCCAAGCATCAGCATGCCAAACGCATACTGCAACACATTGTTGAAGATGAGCCCGCCTTGAAGGCCGTCGGTACAGAAGTGATAATAACCCTTTTTTAGTGCGCGGTATTCTTCCCGCCTTTTTTGAGTTTCTTTCATGGCGCAAACTATTTTGCCCAAATGAAAGGAAAAAGAGCCGTTTCACCAAAATGAAACGTTTCTTTTGGGCGAAACGGCATCTGAAGGTATTCTGTGAGCGTTTTTAGCCACCGGTATGGGACTAAAACCTCTATTTAGGGACGAATCTCTGTTGTATTACGTTTTTCCATTGAAAAAAATATACGTTTCTTGTGATACAACGCCAAATAAACATGTTTTTTCACACGGCCAACTCTCCTCCGGCCCTCTGCACCCCCGCCTACGCACTCTCCCTAGCGGTACTGAACGTGCACACTGGAGCCCGAAAACGTGTACGTCGAGTACCGGAATGGACTCAACGTACACAAAAACGGGCAAAAACGTGCGTGGTCAGTACCGGGGAGGGGAGATGCCCGGTCGCAGCCGGGCATGACGAAGGGAAGTGCCGGGCATGACGGAGGACGGGACGGGCATGACGAAGGGAAGTGCCGGGCATGACGGAAAGGGGGTAAGACTGTAGCGCGGGGCCGACGGAAAGTTGTTGAAAATGATGTTCATAACTTTTGGAAAATAAAATAATTATCCGTATCTTTGCGGTCCGCAATTGTGCCCAAGAGGCCTACAATGAGCGTTAAAGTATTAATAAACAATTAATTAACAAACACCAATGCCTGGTATTATTGGAAAGAAAGTCGGAATGATTTCCGTCTTCGGTGCCGACGGTAAGAATATACCGTGCACCGTCATCGAGGCTGGTCCGTGTGTTGTCACGCAAATCCGCACCGTGGAAACCGACGGTTACGCCGCAGTGCAGCTTGCCTATGACGAAAAGAAAGAGAAACGGACAAGCGCGGCCCTGAAGGGTCATTTTGAGAAGGCTGGCACCACTCCCAAGAAGAAGCTTGTGGAATTCCCCGCAGACTTCGCCGGAGAGGTTAAGCTTGGAGACACCATCACCGTCTCTGACATCTTCACTGAGGATGTTAAGTTCATCGACGTTGTTGGTACTTCTAAAGGTAAGGGTTTCCAGGGCGTAGTTAAGCGCCACGGATTCGCCGGTGTCGGTGGTGTGACCCACGGTCAGCACAACCGTCTCCGTCACCCTGGTTCCATGGGTGCTTCCTCATGGCCTTCACGCGTATTCCCCGGAATGCGTATGGCAGGTCACATGGGTAACGAGCGCGTTAAGGTTTTCAACCTTGAGGTTCTGAAAGTTATCCCTGAGAGCAACCTCGTAGTAGTAAAGGGTTCCGTTCCCGGAGCCAAAGGTTCTTACTTAATTCTGGAGGACTAAACTATGGAACTTTCTGTTTATAAGATTGACGGCACACTTTCAGGAAAGAAAGTTGTCCTTGACGAGAAGGTGTTCGGCGTAGAGCCCAACGACCACGTCATCTATCTGGATGTTCTCCAGTACCTCGCAGCTCAGCGTCAGGGCACTGCCAAGACCAAGGACCGCAGTGAGGTTGCATATTCCACCAAGAAGCTCGGACGCCAGAAGGGCGGCGGCGGTGCACGTCACGGCTCCCTCAAGGCTGGTATCTTCGTAGGTGGTGGCAACGTTTTCGGCCCCAAGCCCCGCGATTACCGCTTCAAGCTCAATAAGAAAGTAAAGCAGCTCGCTCGCGTAAGCGCCCTTTCCTACAAGGCCGCTGAAGGCAAGATCACCCTTGTGGAGCCCTTCGCAATGGACGCCCCCAAGACCAAGGAGCTTAAGAACATCCTCTCCGCCATCAAGGCCGGTGAGCGCAAGGTTCTTGTTGTACTTCCTGAGAACTCCAACAATATTTTCCTGTCATCCCGCAATCTGCCCAATGTGCAGGTTATAACCGTTGACGAGATCAATACCTACGCCATTATGAATGCCCATTCCCTGGTGCTTGTGGACGGCGTGCAGGACATCCTCGCAGCAAGAGTAAAGTAAAGGAGAAAAGACAATGGGTATTTTAATTAAGCCAATCGTAACCGAGAAAGCTCAACCGTTACGGTTTCATCGTTGACCGCAAGGCCAACAAGCTTCAGATCAAGGCTGCAGTTGAGCAGATGTACGGCGTTTCCGTAGCAGAGGTGAACACCCTCAACTACCACGGAAAGCGCAAGCAGCGCTACACCAAGGCCGGTCTTCTGAAAGGTCGTACCAATCACTTCAAGAAGGCATATGTCACTCTTGCAGGTGAAGATAAGATTGATTTCTACGCAAATATCTAAGAAGGAGAATAAACTATGGCAATCAAGAAGTACAAGCCGGTAACTCCCGGCCAGCGCAACAAGGCTATCAGCTCCTTCGACGAAATCACCGCGAAGAAGCCCTACAAGAAGCTCCTTGCTCCCCTTAAGAGCACCGGTGGCCGCAACAACACCGGTCAGATGACCGTTCGTTACCGCGGCGGCGGACACAAGAGAATGTACCGCCTGGTGGACTTTGTCCGCAACCGTGATGAATTCAAGGCAACCGTGCTCACCATCGAGTACGATCCCAACCGCAGCGCACGTATCGCCCTCATCCAGTATGAGGATGGTATGAAGAGCTACATCATCGCCCCCAACGGCCTCAAGGTAGGTCAGGTTCTGGAGAGCGGTGCAAACGCCAGCCCGGATATGGGTAACTGCCTCCCTCTCGCCAACATCCCCGTTGGTACCCTGGTACACGCAATTGAGCTCCGTCCCGGACAGGGCGCCGCAATGGCCCGTTCCGCCGGCACCTACGCTCAGCTTGCAGCCCGCGAAGGCAACTACGCCATCCTCCGTCTCCCTTCCGGTGAGACCCGTATGGTTCCCGTAGCATGCCGCGCTACAGTTGGTACCGTTTCCAACCCGGATCATAATCTGGAATCCGACGGTAAGGCCGGACGTACCCGTCACCAGGGTCGTCGTCCTCACAACCGTGGTGTTGTGATGAACCCTCATGATCACCCCATGGGTGGTGGTGAAGGCCGCGCCTCCGGTGGACATCCGCGTTCCCGTAAGGGTCTGCCTGCAAAGGGCTACAAGACCCGCAACCCGAAGGCCGTGTCCAACAAGTTCATCATTGAAAGACGTAAGAAATAACGG
>OMQK01000043.1 GCA_900313205.1 uncultured Bacteroidales bacterium
GGGCTCCAGAGCCTTCTTGGTGCCATAATAACCGGCCGTAGGGATTCCGTACCAGTCATACAGCTGCCAGTAGAGCATGGGGACGGCAGAATTGAGCATCCACTGCACCACGCCCGTAGCCTTACCTATATTGATACGGAAGGCCTCGTACATACCGCGTGTGCCGGTGTAATCCGCGGCCTGCGCACGTGCCACGAATTCCTCCACGGAAGAGGGCTCACCGTACTGGCCGGAGACCACCTCACGGATGACATGGGTATCGTGCATACCCTCCCCTGCCACGGTGCAGAGGCTGTCCCATGCCTTTCCAACGGGCCAGAGATCTTCCGGTGCAATCATCCTTTTCACGGATTCTAGCTGAGGCATATTAAGGCCGATACCAGTTTCCGTGTTGAAGCCAAGAGCGCCGCCATCGGCCTGGGGATCCACCCAGTATTCAGGGCCGCAGTACTCATAGGGGCCGGTCATCTTGTTGCCGGAAGGCCCTGCCATTGAGACCTTGGAGGCCGCGCTGCAGATATAGGAGAACTCCAGCCCCAGGGCCTTGAATTCCTTGAGGTAGAGAGGCTCAAGCTGAGGGTTTGCAATACGGTCACTGCCGGTAAGGAACGCTGCTATGCAGGGGTGATTGCGTATCCAGCGCATCTGGTCACGGAAATAGCGGTATGCAAGGGCATTACGATCAGGGTCATTTATGCAGCCATAAAGATCGCTGTGGGGGATGCCGCAGTAGCCTTCCCATTCCCACTGGCAGCTCCAGCCGGTAATGGCCATGATGCCCTCACGGTCACAAAGGTCATAGATATAGGAATCCTTGCCCCAGATATTCTCAAAGCGGAGGCAGTTAAGGCCCATGTCCTTTACAAGCTTCACCTGATGGGCTATACTTTCATGGGTGTCTCTGAGATACCGGTCATCGGCCCAACCAGCGCCCGCCACAAGGATGTCATGGCCGTTGAGGGTGTACTGGCGGTTGCCGTCTGCGTTGAGGCGGGAGGTGAACTTACGTATGCCGAATGTGCGGGAGACTTTGTCCGATACCGCCTTTCCGGTGAGGGCAAGGAGCCTGAGATTGTAAAGCTCCGGCGTTCCAAGGTCATGGGTCCACCAGAGGCGGGGATTCTCTATCTCAAGTGCCTCGAAGACCTCCTCACGGGTTTCCCCGGCCTTAAGGGTAATGGAATGGGAGAACTCTCTGCCCTCCAGAACACCCTTCAGCACCACTTTGCGGGGTTCAGAGGCGTGGTTGCAAAGGAGCGCACGCACTTCAATATCGGCCTCATCCAAATCATCATCCATGATGGGATGGACGTAGAGGTCTTTTATGGAAACGTCTCCGTGGGAACGAAGGGAAACGCCCCTTACAAGGCCCATGCTCTCATCTTCCGGAGCGGGGCTCCAGTCCACCCACCCAAGGTTAAGGTCTCCGGCCTTGGCCCTTTCAAGCCTTACCTCAAGGTGATTCTTCTTTTCCATCAGGCGGGTTACGTCAAACTCACGGACGGCAAAGATGCCAAAGGTTGTGTCCTTTGAGGCAATCTTCTCCCCGTTGAAGAAGATATCGGCATAATAGCCCAGGCCGTCAAAACGAAGGGTGTAATGAAGAGATGGGTCAAAGGCCTTGAAGACGGTGGAATATTTGAAACTCCCTTCCAGGGCCTCCGGAGTGAGTTCCACGCCGTTTTCAAGGAGCACCGCAGCCACCGTTGAAGGCACCTGTGCGGGATAGGATTTCCCTGTGCTGTCTTGGGTTAAAGTCCAATCTGAGCCGGCGCAGGAGGCCAGCAAAAAAATAAAAGCCGATACAATTACGTTTCTCATAGCGTAAAGGTACGGCTTTTATTATTGAAAGACAAATAATTATTTCACGGAAGCCTGGTATTCTATCTTCTGGCCCTTCACAAGGTGGTCGCACTCAATGGAGGGCTTGGATGCCTTGGATGCCTTGGTTGCTGGGCACTGGATCTGGATCCAGGTGGATTCACCTGGCATAAGGTGCCGGAGGTTGAATGAGCCCCTCACACCATCCACCGCCACATAAGCGTCTCTATAGATAGGAGCTACACCTACATTCTCTATAAGGACAGATGCCGATTTTCCGGGATTTACGTAGAAATCCTGAATCTCGAAGCGATAGCCCATGGACATTGCAGCCTCGGTAATACGGGCATCTGTCTGCTTTCCGGGCTGGTCGTTGCCAATTATGAATGTCATGTGAACTTTGGCAACCAGATCTTCAAACTTTCGGCCATGCATTCCTTCCTTATCAAGGGCATGCTTCTGGTCATAGGAAGAGTAATAACTGAATTCTCCGCCCTCTGCGGCCGTCTTATACCTGTCGGCGCCAAAGAAACTCCATCCGTCCCAATTATAGCCGCTCCAGTCCTCACACATAAAGGAATCGTCAAAGTTCCCAAAAGTCAGATTCTTAAGATCCGGGTAATTCTGGAAGGGGCCGTAGTAGCCATCGGCGGCGTCAATGGATATACTCCAGGTGGTATCATGGAACCAATCGGCCATTCCGCGCATGAAATCGGCCTGAAACTCCTTTGAAGGGAAGGTTTGGCCGGCTATGAACTTGCCGCCATACACGTGGTATTCGGCCCAGTGACCAAAACCGGTTTCCAGAAACGCCAGGCGGGGGTCACGGTCATAGCGCTCCGCAAAAAGCCTGTGGAACTCCTTGTGGAAACGCTGGAGTTCCTCACAGCGCCAGTCAGGATATTCCGCCCTGCCATCCTCAGTATTATAAGTAACGGCCTCATAACCTTCCAGTTTCTTGATGTAGGCAGGTACTGCATTACTGTGGGAATCGCCGGGATAAACATAGCGGAAACGCACCACGGCCTGGTGGCCGCGGGAGGCTACGGACTCAAGAAGATTGTCCATTGCACTCCAGTCATATACATCCTTCCCCTTACATACCTGGTCATAAAGCATGTAGGCATACTCCAACTGCACGTAGCTCTTTGTCTTTGAGCCGCTGGTGGTCCAGAGCACAATGCCAGTCATGGGCTGCACACCCGTAAGGGAGGCCGATAGAGGCACGCGCTCCCCTGCATCATCCGGTTTCTCTGTAACTGGTGGCTCCGGAGTATTGGGATTCTCCGGGGTCTCTGAATTCTCCTCATTATCCTGAGGTTGGGGCACGGGGCCGCCCTGGCACCCGCAGGAGCCAAACACCAGAAGAGCTACGCAGATAATAGTCAGGAGCCTTTTCATTGGTTACTCACGGCTGAAGATGAACACGCAGGAGATTGCCGCCACCATACCGCATACCTGCCACACGGTGGGAAGAGCGTTCATACCGGCAATAAGGAGAAGCACTATTGAGAGCAGGCAGCAGATGACGGGAGAGCAGGCATCGGCCAGCGGAGCAATCACCATAGCCTTTCCGTAGCGGTTTGCGTACACAAGGGTGAATGCGCCAATTGCATTGAGAATCTGGACAAAGAACACCTTGGTGGGAACTGCCCAGCCATAAGCGGCAAGCTCAGAGGGAGATTTCAGCAAAAACGCCACGGGAATGAGCACCACGGCTGCAAGGGCCATGTACACAAACACACTCTCTGCGTCCGGGGTGTTGTTGTTGGCAAGCTTCATCACAAAGGCCTGGATACCCCAGCAGATGAACACCACCGCCGCAAGGACAATCCATATCCAGCCTGAAGCCGCACCTTCTGTGTCACTGGGCATAGCAAAGCAGATGATAGCCACAAATGCCAGCACAATACCAAGGATTCCAAGTTTGGACACCTTCTCTTTAAGGAAGATAGAAGACAGAATAACCGTAACGATAGGTGCCACGGAGATCATGGGCATCACAAGATAGGACGGGGCATACTTGAGAGCCAGGAACAGCACCAGCTGCCCGCCTGCGCCAAGAAGGCCCACGCCCATTGAGAGCGCCACAGTCTTTGGACGCACATCCAATTTCCAATTGATGTTTATCAGTGCAAAGATTGCACAGGGAATCATGGAAAGGGCCCACACCACATACACCATCTCAGAGGGGAAGTCTGCGGGAATTCCAAGATAATGCTCCCCGATGGTAGGATCTGAAAAAGTCATCCAGATGCCCCAGGTAATCATTGTTATCAGGGCATACAGCAGCCAATTGTGTTTTTTCTGTGCCATATTATTTTACAAAAGATGCAACAAGTTTTCCCCATTCCTCATTCTCACGGATTCCCGTGAACTGCGCGCTGCCGGGGCCCCAGGCGTAGAATGGAACGGCAATGCCGTTATGTGCCTCGGAGGCAAAGTGAACTCCAATGAGGCCTTCCTCCAAGTTACCGTCCTGAAGCGTCAGGCAACCCGTTGCGTGGTCTGCGGTCATCACAACAAGGGTATGACCGTCGGCCTCCGCCCACTTGAGGACATCACCAAGGGTGCGGTCAAAGTCCAGGAGTTCCTCCATGGCTTTCTCAATGTCATTTCCATGCAGCCAGTCATCTATGCAGGAGCCTTCTATCATCATCACAAAGCCCTTTTCATTTCTGGATAACTGATCAAGCCCGCGGGCAACCATATGGCGGAAGAGGTCTCCCCTCTCCTGAGCCACCGGCAGATTATCCGGTGAAAGAAGGCCGATAACAGGGAGTTCCGCCGACATAAGCTCTTCCTCCGTAAGCGCAACGTTATACCCCGCCGCAGCCATCTCCTTTGTGATGTCACGGCCATCAGTACGGTTCACCGTGAACCAGTCCAGGCCGCCGCCCGCAAGATAATCCACGCCGCAGGTCACGTAGTCTGCGATAAGGTCTTCCTGGTTGTAGCGGTACTCATTGTGGCAGCAGAAGTCGCAGGGCGTTGCGTCTGCAAAGTGGCAGGTAACCGCCACTCCTGTGCTCTTTCCAACGCGTGAGGCGTCTACCAGGATGGAATAGAGATCTGTTGTATCTGCGGCCGTACCCACGTGGCTGTATCCAGTCTTCTGACCCGCAGCAAGGGCGGTTCCGCCTGCACCTGAGTCCGTAATAAGGGCATTTGTGCACCATGTACGGGAAATGCCCACGGACGCAAAGTTGTCAAAGTTCAGTTTGCCCTTGTTCAGCACCCATGCACAGCTCACCTGCTCCAGGCCCATGCCGTCACCAATCATGAAGATGATATTGCGCACCTCATTGGTCTGGGGCGGCTCCTGCACATTCACAATATTATACGTAAACGGAGTCTGGTAATACTGAAGCTGCGGTTCCCCGTTCTGCTTGCAGGAAACCAGGAGGGCAGCCAGCAGGGCTGCCGAAACGGCTATTATAAAAGAATTTTTCATCCCTTGCGGTTAATTCTATGGTTCACACAAAATTACAGAAAAAACTGCTTTACCGCAACGGCCCACGTTTCATTTTGGTTTCGGGTGCTTTCATTTGCCGTCTCTTTCCGAAACTTAAACCGCACTTTGGGCGCCACAAGGCCAATTATGTCGTTTACCCCCTGCTCCAGTCGCGGGGTAAACGACACCACCACCTCCCAGAAGCCCCTCTGCTGGGGTATGCCGTCGTTTAACTTTCAGACGCCAGGACTGTGGGCTCTGTCTGATGCATCCGGCCTTTGCCGTGTTGACAGCTAAAACACGTATAAGGCCGATTTCACTGCCCACACGGCAGCAAAACGGCCCTTTTCCAGAAAATTCTTGCCATGTCGGTTCCCAAAACGCCAATACAGGCAATCTGACTGTCAACACGGCAAAAAACTCCCGGTGCTCAATCAAACACCGGGAGTAATCAGCTATATTATTGCAGAGTAATTGTTTGGGCTGCGGAAGCAGTAGATCCCTATAGCCCGTGGCGCTCTCAAAGACACCGGTGTTGGCGCAGGCAATGCTGTAGAGCGGATTGGCGGGATAGTCGGGGTCTGACAGCAACAGATACAGGGTTCCGGATACAGAGGGAAGGGCCACACTGGTTTCCACCACATTGATTCCGCTGTGCCAGGTTCTGGGATCAGAGACAAGGCTGTAAGTCTGGGCTATACCGGCCGATAACGGCGTGGTTCCATACATCCTCATCTTGAACTGCGGCGTAGACTATTCAGCAGGAGCATCCTCCAGCATGGCTGAGCGGAAGGCCTGGATGGCGGCATCATCAATGCCAATCTCGTTAAGGTATTTCCGCACGCATTCCTGGAATTCATCATATGATCCGTCACCATGCTTACCATAATCCCAGAGGAATTTGGCAGCGCCATCATAATCAACACCGGAAAGTCGGGTCATCTGGGTCTTTTCGCCTTCGGATACGCTGTAGCCGTACGGAGCAAACTGGGTAATCTCATACTCCTTGGAAATATCGCCTTCATTCACGCCCAAAATACCAAGTATCAGCATGGCAACAGTTCCTGTGCGATCACGGCCAAGGGAGCAATGGAAATAGACAGGTTTATTATTGGCAACGCAGTCGAAAATAAATGCTATGCACTGACGGGTTTTTTCCTTGTCATCGCGAAGCATCTGCGTATAGCCCTCTTCAATGCTTGGCGCAAGGAACGTATATTTGGAGTCGGCGTTGGGACTGCCGTCCAGAGCGCAGTTATCCAGGTACTCCTGGGCTCCGCTGGAAGTATGACCACGCAAATCCAGTTGAGCGCGGATTCCTTCTCCCAGGGCATCCCTTTTGCCTGCTTCTGTAAGCGTATTGGATTGAAGCCTGCCGCCTCGGTAAATCTTGCGGTATTTAATCCTTTTCTGACCATCTTTGGTCTTCCAGAACCGCTCTTGATGACATTATCACCGTTCTTCACCCGATAGGTATAACTGGCGTTAGGCAGCAGATTGGAAACCTCCCAATAACCATCACTAGTGGTAAAAATCTCATTTGTATAAGTCCAGTCACCTTCAGAAAGCGTACCGGTATAGGTTGCATTAGGATTCCTTTCAAATCGAATGGTATAAACGGAAGGAATATCTGAGGTGCCTGGGGAAACCTGATTCTCATAAATACCATTACTGCCCCGCTTGATGGCAGAATACGAGTAATCCCTCTCAGGATACTCAACAGTTGTAACAAAAGTTTCCACAAGAGAATTGGTGGCCAGGATGTTGTCCCCATCCTTAATCTCCGGTGCCAGTTCATCAGTTTCCTGAGGTTCCTGGTTTTGGTTCTGATTCTGATTGCCTTCCTCCTGGGTATCTGCATTGTTAGGGGTGCATAAAACCAGGGCTGGAATCAGCAGCGAAATAAAAAGCAAACGGGTTTTCATTGGAATAAGTGGTATTATATTGGTTATTGAGTAATAATAAAATCTTCCAGGCCGGACATGTCATACTTGTAAACGTAGGAGGTTGAGCCATAGTCGTCTCCAATCCAAACGCATCCATGCTTATGATCTACGCATATTGACTCCTCATTAGTTTTTGTCTTCATGGCATACACGCCCAAAAGCTGTTCTGCGTCTCCTGTGAGAGCGTAGAACTTATGGGTCTCAGAATCTGAAACCCAAAGCCAGTCAGTGAGGGGATCGTAACTCAATCCGGCAATTTCTGTAATAACAGGGTGCATGTTTCTGAGGTGCTTAGCCCATATCACCTCTCCGGTAGCAATATCGCAGCAGTAAAGATAAGCACCGGTCTGGGCGCCAAGGTAAACCAGACCGTCTTTGTAGTACGTGCAGCCTTCAAGACCTGAGTTGCCGAAGGAAGACGCGGCCGACACTTTGAACAGAGACTCCACCTCTTTAAAAGTGCTGGAAGCAAAAATCTTGTCAATATCGGCGCTTGAAATACGGTACGCGCAGTTGGGTTCTCCGCTTATTAGAAGATCCCCGGTGTCATAATTCACAGAGATCCCTTCAGAGTCAAGAGTATAGCCAGAGGTTGTCTTTAAGCCCGCCTTATTAAGCACCGCGCCTTCAAGAGAAAGCTTGGCCAGCTCACTGCCGTCTCCAATGGCCCACAGGGATTCTTCATCTGCGCTTACGCAGAGTCCCGAAAGTTCATTGAGCTTAACGGTGTACCTTGTCATCTGCTTAATTTCCGGCATCTTGGGATCAAGGCCTTCATAGACATTAAGGGCCGAGGAAATGTCTCCGAGGTCCTTGGTTTCTCCGGGTTTTAGGGAGAAATCGGAACTGGCCGTGTATACCTTGGTCCAATCGTCGCCCTTGCCAAAATAGATTGAATATCCTCCACTAAACGTAACACCTGCGGGAAACCAGAGAGTGGCTTGCCCACCGTCAAGCGTACCGTAGCGGAAAGGATATCCGTCATCCTTGGGTTTCGATATCTGTGTATTTTTGGAAGAGTAATCCACACTGAAGCTGGTAACTCTCAGCCCCGGACGGCGTTTGCCCGCAATGGCAAACTTGTCAAAATCACCGATAACCTTGAAAGAAAGGGAAGCCGATGCATCCTTGAATTCGAAGGTATCACCGCTAAGATAAGCCACCGACAGCGGAATAAGGAAATCCGAGAAACTGACTTCCGACTCCATCAGGCCGTCTTCTTTGATAACGGCGTCGGCAGGATAGGCGGCGTAAAGCCCATCTGGGGCTGCAAAGAACTTAGTCACATCTTCTCCAAGATCCACCGTTGCAGTTTTCCCGTCTGCCGATATGTTTTTGAGCTCAATAACCTTGGCGTTAGGGCCATAAGAACCGTGAACGTAAATCTTGTCTCCCTCTTCCCATCTGTCCTTTATAGCCGACACCTTGAATTTGAAAGTACCGGGGTTCACCTTGGGCTGAGCTGGGGCAGTTACCTCTTCTTCCTCATTCTCGTCAAGATTAGAAGGTGCGCATGAGTTGAAGCATTGAAGGGCAAACACAGCTGCTACCAGAAGAATAGGGAAAAAGAGGTTTTTCATGGTCTTATAAAGCTAATTGATAGGTTGTCTCCACAGTTCCGTCAGCGGCAACGACAAAGTAAACTGGAGTCATTCTGACATCAAATACCGCCGACGCGTTTTCAGGCGTCAGATACTCCCAACCCGGCACTTCCGGAGTTTGTCCGTAACCGCAGCAAACAGCAATGCGCCTGACATTGGCCCACTCTGGCCTGTCGGCCAATGAAGTCAAGGCCTCACGGCACGAAGGACAACCGGTATCAAGAACAAGCACTAGAGTATGTTCCCCTATTACTGTTCCGGGCACGGTTGCAGCCATTCCCACACTGTTGTACTGAATCCATTCACGCTTTTGCAGTCGCGGCCTAAGGTCTGACCCTGTGAGAATTCCGTCGGCGACCATTCTGTCCACTGCTTTGGAATAAAGGGCTGCGCTGCGGCAAGGCGAAAAGATGTTATAAAAAGCGCCGTCAATCCACTCTGAGTAGATATAATATGCTAACGTGTCATTTTGGAGCTTGTCAAAGAGGACATCTATTGCCTCAAGTGCTTCCTCCTCCGGGGAATGGACAGCAAGCTCTGCAAAACCGACAAACTGGTCACGGGCTGCATCAATATCATTGTAATTGATGCCATGTGTGTTCCAGAAACCTTTTACGCCGGCAATTTGGCACCCCGTAAGGAGTGCCAGAAGAATTAAAGCCGACGTGATTTTTCTCATAAGTTATAACTCAAACAGTTTATTCAATCCGGTCTTTGAGTCATAGATGCCGTCGTTTGCCAAAGCAATGCTGTATACGGGGCGATCCTGAAGCAGAGGGTCTGACAATTCAAGATATACGGTGCCATGTTCTGCAGGAACTATGATAGCCGACACCAAAGTCCTTGTGCCTGGCTGCCAGGAGCGCGGATCCGACCCTAGAGGAAACTTTGTTACATTCCCACTATTGTCCTTAAATACCAGGAAAGCATTGCGGGGATTCATCGGAGCGGCAAAACCCGAGTTTGTCATTACCAGCTCTACTCTGATTGTCTCCCCGGCTTTGGGATTTGCCGAGTGACGTACCTGGCGCAGGGAAAGACGGTATCCAAGGCGGTCTTTAATCTGATCCAGGCAGCCCTGGTTATTCCAACGGCTTATCACATCTGTATTGTAACCGCTGTTAAGATAGGTCCAGTGGTAATCTTCCATGTCCTTGAGGGAAGACGTGCAAGTGCAATACTCTGATACGTTGCACGTTTCTCCTCCCATGATGGTGTAACGGGTATCGGCCTTCCAGAACTTGCGGTCATTTGTCTCCTGGTCAAAGGTTCCCCAGTCATCTTTGGCAGCGCCAAAACAGTCATTGTGGCCGCCAAGTCGCGAGAGCGTTGAACCATCATGAGCCGTATTGACTGTAATGGTATCCTTAAGCCCCACGCCATACATCCTCATCTTGAACTGAGGTGTGCGCAGAGATACTTCCCTTTCTTTAGGCAGAGCATCCAAGAGAGCATCTGCCACCTGCTTGCGTGGGAGATAATCGGCATTTGAACTGGGCTGATAGTTAAAGTTCGTGGTGTAGTACCACTCACCCCATACACCCACGAACCCGGCCTGCATCACAAAAATAACGTCTTTGTTCTTTTCCAAAATAGGTTTAATCTGGGCGATGTGCCCCAAAACTATTTCCTGAGGAGCGTCCCAAGGCTTGTCGCTTTCACTTTTTTTGTAAGCAAAACGAAGGATGCACTTGGCACCGCCGGCACGGAGGGCGTCAAATGAGGACTGGATTTTGTTAAGGAAGGACTCCGATATCTCTCCACTCATGAAGTTATTGAGATAGAATCCAAGGTAATACAATGTACGCCCTTGCGCCACTTGAGCTTTGACATCGCTGGTGGAAATGGCACTGTCATTCTTGCCGATATCGGCAGCCTTATAAAAACCTCTCTCCGGATTGGTAATATGGGCCGACGATTCGGTGAAATACAAAACCACATCATTGTCACTTGAGGGAGGAGCGGGGACAACCTGCTGCCCTTGATCGTCTTCCTTGTCTGGCTGGTCAACGGTGCAGGAGAAGGCAGGAAAGAGTGCCAGAGATAAAAGAAGAAGACGTCTCATTTCTAAATCTTAAACGAATAAAGAAGGTTATATCCTGTCGCTTCGTCCCATACGTCCTCATTAGCCATGGCTATGGAATAAAGCGGATTGTTTCTAAGGCTGGTGCAATGATCCGGTAGATTCAGGTACAGATTCAGCTTGCCTGATGCGTTGTCCGGAAGTTTGATGTTACGGTCAAGTACCTGGGTTTCTCCGGACATCCAGAAGCGGGGATCGCTTTCAAGAGGATATGTTGCAAGCACCTTGCAGCTCTCGTCTGTAAGGACCAGCTCTGCGTCACGTGGATTCATCACTGGCGCATAACCGTTGTTTTGAATCTTGATTATCATGTGATAATCTTGTCCAGCCGATGCGCTCTTGTCAAAGAATGCTTCCGTAAGGACAAAACGGTATCCAAGATTACGCCTCATGTCGTCATAGCAGCCGTTGTTTCTCCATAAACGGATGACGGAAGGCTCATATCCTATGTGAACATAGGAAAAATGCTGGAGTTTCATTTCATTGACGGCATTGTCACACTTGCAGAAGTTAGACATGGCACAGGTCTCTCCGCCCATGATTGTATATTTGGTTTCTGCGCGCCAGTATTCTTTGTCTACTGGAGAGTTATATGTTCCCTGATCTGAAGAATTTGCCAGGAAACAGTCATTATGCCCGGCAAGACGGGCTTTCACGGTTGGTTGATGGGCCTCTGCCTTAGTAAGGGTGTCGGCAATACCCCAACCGTACATTTTCATTTTGAAAGCAGGGGTTCTAAGTTCTATTTGCCTTGATGAAGGCAGTGCATCCAACAGAGCCTCTGTGACGCGCTTTCTTGGAAGGTAATCTTCCGTATTCTGGGGACTCTGAATGAAATTATCTGTATAATGCCATTCGCCCCAGCACCCGATGAAACCGGCCTGTAAGACATAGATAACGTCTGCATACTCCTCAAGGATTGGCTTAAGCTGTGCTATGTGCCTTAAAACCTGTTCCTCTGAAGCGTCAAAAGGCCTGTCTGCATCAGGGTTGTTTAAGTCATGGATAATGTTTGAGTATCCGAAACGGAGGATACATTTGCATCCTCCGTCACGGAATGCTTGAAGGGTTTTGCGGACTATCTGGAGATACTCTTCGGAAATATCTGAAGTAAAGAATTCCTTGAGCCAGAATTCCGCCATCATCAAAGTCCTCTTTTCACTCCTTGCCAACTGAAGCGCATATTTGGAAAGAGGAGCTTCATCCGAACTCTCACATGAGTAGCCGGTATAAAAACCCCTCTCCGGGTTTGCGATGAATTCGTCGGTCTGCTTGTACTGGACTTTATCCATCCCAGGATATTCGTCCTGGGATGGCTTGGTGCATGCTCCAACCAGCATCAAGGATGCAAGGCAGGAAAAAAGAACTTGTACTCTCATTACTTAACTGCGGTGATAGAGAGAAGGTTAGGACGTCCTGTAGGGTTGGTCTCGGTTACTTCACCCTTGTTGGGGAGAGCACCGGTAGCATCCCAACCATTGATCTGGCAGTTAACACCAAGGGTGATGGTGTCTTCCATTTTGCCTCTGGGATAGAGAGCGCGGAGGAAGCTGATTTCAATGGCTTTATCAGTAGCATAACCTTTGGCAAACTTAGCCATGTCAGCCTCGACTGCCCCCCATGACCATGTAGATGCATTAGGCTCGCCTGTCCATGCGTAATATCCAAATTCGGGCTCGTTCACAAGTGAGCCGACGGTGCCGTCATCAGGATTGCCGTCTACGGTGGTGAACTCTACGAAACCGTCAACGCAAGGTGTGTCACCCTGTTCCCACTGTCCGGGATAGCCGCCGGTAGCGGTGTTGTTGTCGTCGTTGAAGCAGAACATGTGAGTTAAGAACCATACACCGTCCTCAGTACCCACCTTGTTGTTGTAAGCAGAGAAATCATACTCAAGGTAAACAAAGAGATAGTACTCATCGTAGTACAGTTTCATCTTTTTGAGATCCTGGTAAGCGGACTCTGCACTGCACTCGGTAACAACCACCTTGGAGGCATCAAGAGCAGCCCAGTCTGAGAAGTCACCATCAATCGTGATGGGGGCTTCATAACCACCGGTCTTGCCGCCTTTATCCTTACCGGAAGAGGCGGGCTTGTTACATGCTGTGAATACTACAGCTGCAAGAGCTAAGAATACAAATAACTTTTTCATTTGTTGATAAAAATTAAAGGGTTAATAAAAGGATAATTTGGTATTTCTAACGATTAGACTGAATATGGCTTGAATTGAGTTCGTCGGCAGGAATCTCAAGCGCAATTTTAGGGTCTGTGTACTCAACAAGTCCCCAAGGATGATATCCTACGTAACGACGGTCCAGACTGCGACGGTTACGGAAGACGTCAAACATGCGGTGACCCTCAAAACAGAGTTCCATTCTGCGCTCGTCCAAGACTACGTCAAGGGCACTGGCATAGCCATGCATATCAGTAGTACTGAACATTGCTTCATCCGGCAGACCTGCACGGCGACGAATCACGTTAACGTCTTTGAGAGCATCGGCTTCCCTGCCGGGTGTCTTGGCAAGAGCTTCTGCCCTGTTCAAAACAACTTCACCCCAACGGAGGAATACAGGAGAGGTAAGCATGTTGTCTCCGTCCTGACCGCTGAACTTAGTATTGTAGTAACGGACGTAAAGACCTTCACGCATACCCTCGTTGGTATTGACATCGGGTCTGATGTACACAGGTGTGCGCTTGCCTGCACCGGTAGACCAGTCTGAAAAATCCACGCCATTGATGTAATAGCGGGTATAACCGTTCTGAGTCTCGGGTTCCGCCACGTAGTTCTTTCCTTTGAAAGTAATGTTGTAAGACTCTGTGTTGGCTTTCTTTGTAACGCCATGAACAACATTGGTTACGCAGAAGTCGTTGTTATCCTTATTGCGGAAGGGGAAGCAGAGCATAACTTTACCGTCGTCTGTTAGGCCTTCCATTACGAAGTATGCATTGAAGCGCTTGTCCTCGGGATAACGCTGGAAGAGTTCGATGAGTTCATCATTCCAATAATGCTCACCCCAGCCGCCGCCGATACGCATGTACATGGAGCCGATTGAGGCCTGACCGGCATTGTCGTCCGGATTGATGTGACGGACGCACCAGATAGTCTCAGGTGAGTTGTATGTATGGGTAGGATAATCATGAAGTTCGTCGCCGGTGATGAGATGGGATGCAGGATCGTCGCCAAGGAGATCGTTGCAAATCTCAATACACTCTTCATTCTTCTCCATGTAAAGGTAAACTCTTGCCAGGAGGGCCTTGGCGGCCTCAAGGGAAACATAGCCCTTGTCTCCGCGTGCCTTTGCAGAGGCGTCACTCATGCAGGCAATTGCCGACTTTAGGTCTTCGACAACAGCGTCATATACTTCACCCACAGTAGCCCTCTTGATAACATCTTCATCATTACCGACATGAAGGACGACACCAGGGTTGTCCCTACCACAGGAATAAGGCCTTGCAAAGAGGTTGACAAGATTGAAATGAGCAATTGCACGGAAGAAGTAGTTCTCTCCCAGGAGTTGCTTGCTGCCTCCGTCTTTAAGGCCGTCGATATTAGAGTTGGCGGCATTGATAATCTTGTATGATATCCACCAAGTATAATAGATATTTTTGGAGGTGTTCTCATCCTCATACCTGTAGGCCTGGCAGAACGGGTCACTGGAAACGCCGGAAACGCATACATTGTCTCCCCTCAGTTCTGTGAGCTGGAAATAATGGCGGACATAGAAGTTTCCGGATTCTCCTCCGGACTGTCCATAATAAGCAAGATTGTCCTTGAACAGGGAGTATACGCCGTCTGTTGTGTAAATTGCAGCAGCAGCGTTACTGCTCAGTTGAGTGGATGTCATTGTGTCAGAAGAGTAGAAGTCCATCTGACAGGAAGCCAGAAGAATGACTGCAATGGCTGATGCAAATATCTTTTTCATCTCTTTGTCAATTTAGAATTTGATGTCCACGCCCAGAACCACTGATAAAGGAACTGGATAATTGGAAGAGTAAAGACCTGCATGGGTGTAGGTGTCTGATTCCAGGCTCACTTCAGGGTCCATACCTGAGAAGCGGGAAAGAGTAAGGACGTTGTCCGCCGAAACAAAGACACGGGCGCCGCTCATTTTGATCTTCTGAATCAGAGTCTCCGGGAGGTCATAGGAGAGGGTCACGTTTCTTAAACGGAAGAAACTGCCATCTTCCAGATAACGTGAAGACGTGCTGTTGGACTTGTTATTACCTTTGAGAATAACTTCCGGGTGAGTTGCGATATCCCAGGTGCTTTCATCCTCAGGATCCCAACGTACCCAACCGAGTCCGTTGTCGATGGACATCTGGTTGTATGAAGGATACATACCATCGGAGTCCATAATCTCACGCGTCTTGTTATAAATCTTGTTGCCAATCACGAAGTTGGCGTTGGCGCTGAGGGTAAAGCCCTTGTAACGGAGAGATGTATTGAAACCGCCGCTGAGAAGCGGAGAGGCTGTGCCTACAATCTGATTCTTTGCCTTTGTGTAGTCGTAGGTTGTTTCCTCACCGTCTCCGGTGTACCAGACAGGCTGACCGTTTTGAGGATCCACGCCCTTCCACTTTGGCATATACCATGAGTAGATGTCCTCTCCTATCTTAATAATCTGGGATACTTCATTCTTAGGCACAACCATCTGGCCATTTGGCAGTTCCAGTACAGTGTTCTTGTTGAAACCGATGTTCAGGCCTGCGTTCCAACCGAAATCCTTGCGGTTGAAGATAGCGCCGTCAACAGCGAATTCAACACCCATGTTGCGCACCTTGCCGACATTGCTCATATATGAGAAGAAACCGGTGGAAGGAGGCGTAGGGGTTTCATAGAGAAGCCTCTGGTTGATTGTGTGGTAGAAGTCAACGGTGAAGTTTACATTCTTGAACAGTGTAGCATCTACACCAACACTGGTCATATAAGCTTCTTCCCAACCAAGGTCATCATTCTGAAGGCGCTCAAGGACAGCCACTTTCTTTCCGTTATACTGGCTGTTAAGAGTATAAGTACCCTGATATGTGAATGCGGGAATATTGTCATTACCGGTTTTACCATAACCAGCGCGAAGCTTCAGGAATGTGAGAGCCTTGTTGTTCTGCAGGAATTTTTCCTTGGAAATAATCCATGCGCCGGAAACGCCGGGGAAGAAACCGCCGCGGGCCGACTTGCCGAACTTGTAGCTTTCGTCGTAACGGATAGAAGCAGTGAAGACATATTTACCAAGGTAGGAGTACTGTGCCTGACCCAGGAGTGCCCAGGTGCGGGTGTTGTAATCGGCTCCGCCGATAGAGTACATGACGGTGTTGCTCAGGGAACGCTGACCGTTTGGCATCTGATTACCCTCGGCCGACAGGCTTCGTGTATAACCACTGCCGTACTCCCAACCAATGATTGCATTAACATCATGGTCTCCAAACAGCTTGTGGAATTTAGCCGTATTTGTTGTACCCCAGCCGTTCCATTCTCCGTCGCCATTGCCAAGGTGTCCTTTGCTCTGAATGCTTGGAACATTTGTCCTGGGATCGATATAACTCTCCCAGAAGCTGTTGGAGCTGTCGTACCTGTTAGTAGAAGACAGGGTGAGCCAGTCTGTAACGTGCCATAGGAGCTGAAGGTCTCCAACCAGGCCTTCGTCGTGGCTCTTTGAGTAGTTGTACTGCTCGTTGTGGAGAATGTTATATGTCTGTGCAGAGTACCATGACTTATTGTTATCTGTACGGGTTGCCTTGTCTACATACAGGAGCTCTCCGGTATTGACATCGTAGGGAATATCCCAAGGAAGTGCATAGTATGCATTCTCAAGAGTCACCCATGAAGAGGTACCCTGAGTGTGGTTCTTCTGGTAATTCACCCTCAGATTCACTGTAAATCTGTCTGTGACAGGGAACGAGAGGTTTACACGGGCCGAAGTTCGCTTGTAATTGGTATTGATGAGAGTACCTTTCTCATTATAATGATCAAGACTGGCATAATAGCTTACCTTTCCGGCCTTTCCGGAAGCGGAGGCAAAGTAGTTCTGAACCACACCTGTCCTGAAGCAGTTGTTAACCCAATCAAAATTCTTTTCCCAGAGATTAGGCTCATCGTACACGATGCCAAAGATGACAGGATCATACATGGCGTATGTATAGTCGTACAGCTCCTCACCGTTCATGGCACGGAAGCGGCCCGACAGTGCACGCTTGATACCTACACTTGCCTTGAAATTAATCTGCGTCTTGTCTGAGGTAGCGCCCTTGGTAGTAACCACAATAACGCCGCCTGCTGCCGCAGCACCGTAAAGAGCTGTTGCGGATGCGTCCTTAAGAACTGTGATGGTTTCAATATCGTTGGGGTTGAAGGAACCACCTGCAACACCGTCAACCACATATAGAGGGCCAGCGCCTGCGCTGATTGAACCGGTACCGCGGATGCGTATATCGGCAGCGTCTCCGGGCTGTCCAGATCCGTTCATAACCATAACGCCGGCGACTTTACCTTGCAACATGTTACC
>OMQK01000042.1 GCA_900313205.1 uncultured Bacteroidales bacterium
GTGCTCAGCCGTATGCTTCTCTTTATCCTGAGGCACGTGCTGGAACTCTCCTGGCCGCTCTATATCACGTGGTGTGTGGGGGAAATCGTAGCAACCGGACTCTTCTGGTCCATCCTCCTTGGGATAGAATGGAGGCCGGCTATCCCCTATTTCACGGTAATGTCCACGGGCATCCTTTACCTTGCCGGAATTGTCGCATTCCCCTATGTAATCCTTACTCAGGCCATTCAGCTGCACATCCTTGGAGGCTCAAAACAGCCAGTTCCCGCAGACGACAAATCCCTAGTGCGCTTCCACGATGACCAGAAGCGTCTTAAGTTCATCATATCCTCCCCAGCCATATTATATATAGAGGCGGAGGATAATTACGTACATATCGTGCACCTTGACAACGGCAGGGTGAAGGATTTCACACTGCGCTCTTCCATGCGGGCATTGGAGGAAACCCTCACCAAACATGGCCTTGTACGCTGCCACAGGTCCTATTTTGTGAATGCAGACCATGTTGAACTTGTAAGGAAAGACGTCAACGGCTACGCCCTTGCCAAGCTTGACAGGGACGGCCTGGATCCCGTACCGGTTTCAAGAAAGTACTACGATTCCCTGTCGGCCTTATTGTAAATTAAACGGAAAATTCTTAAATTTGAAAGCTAAACGAATTATTTATTTAACTCTAATACTATAACAATGACTAAAACCAAAGAAAACAGCAACATCATTGCTGTTATCACAATGATCTTCCTCTTTGGAATGATCTCCTTTGTGACCAACCTTGCAGCCCCTATCGGCAACATCTGGAAAATGCAGCCTGGCATCGAGGGTTCCAACACCCTTGGCATGATGGGTAATATGATGAACTTCCTTGCCTATGCCATCATGGGCATCCCCGCCGGTAACCTCCTCAAGAAGAAGGGCTACAAGTTCACCATCCTCGCAGCTCTGCTGGTTGGCCTCCTGGGCGTATTTGTCCAGTTCCTTTCAGGTATCGTGGGTGTAGGCAGCACCATCGGCAGCATCCCCACCAACTTCTTCGTATACCTGTTTGGCGCATTCATCTGCGGCTTCTCCGTATGTATGCTGAACACCGTGGTGAACCCCATGCTGAAGATCCTGGGCGGAAAGCGTTCCAACCAGTACATCCAGATCGGCGGCAGTTTCAACTCCCTTATGGGAACCCTCACCCCTATGCTGGTGGGCTCAATGATCGGCACCCTCACTCACGACACCCTTATCTCTGACGTGAACACCCTCCTGTTCCTGGCAATGGGCGTATTCGCAGTGGCATTCGTAATACTTCTCTTCGTCCCCATCCAGAACCCTGAGGTCAAGGCTGTGGAAGGCCAAATGGAGAATCCCCTCAAGTTCAAGCACTTCGTCCTTGGCGCCATCGCCATCTTCGTATATGTGGGCGTTGAGGTAGGTATTCCCGGAACCCTTAACTTCTACCTCTCAGATCCCGTGAAAGGCGCAGGTATGGATCCCGCTTCTGCAGTAGCCATCGCCGGCTTCGTGGCTGGTACCTACTGGTTCCTTATGCTCGTGGGACGTCTTATCTCTTCCGCAATTTCCGGTAAGGTTAGTTCCCGCACCCAGCTCAGCTGCGTATCGGCAGTAGCCCTCCTCCTCCTGGTCCTTGCCATCTTCCTTGGCAATGCCGCATGGGTCAAGATGCCCGTATTCACCGGCAGCGGCTTCGGCATGGTACAGGTCCCCATCGCAGCACTACTGCTTGTTCTGTGCGGCCTTTGCACCTCTGTCATGTGGGGTACAATCTTCGACCTATCAGTAGAAGGCCTTGGCTCGGCAACTGAGCGTGCTTCGGGTATCTTCATGGCAATGGTAGTGGGCGGCGGTATCGTTCCGCTTCTCCAGAACTTCATCGCAGACAAGGTAAATTATATGGCCAGCTACTGGGTACTCGCAATCTGCGTTGCATTCATCCTCTATTTTGCAGCTGTTGGATCAAAGATTAAGAAAGCATAATCATGGCAAAAGACTTAGTAATTGGCATTGACATTGGAGGACAGACCTCCAAGTGCGGCATCGTGGATGCCCGTGGTACAGTTCTGGCACAGACAGTTATCCGCTCAGACAACCACACCACCGTAGAGCCCTTCATCGCAGAGCTCGCAGAAGCCCTCAACCATATCATCGCTGAAGCCGGTGCAGAAGGCCGCATCCGCGGTATCGGCGTAGGCGCCCCCAACGGCAACTACTACACCGGCACCATCGAGTGCGCACCAAACCTTGCCTGGGCACATGACAAGGTAGAATTCGCAAAACTGCTCTCAGAGCAGATGAACGGCATTCCTGTATCCCTTACCAATGATGCAAACGCCGCTGCCGTGGGTGAAATGACTTACGGCGCAGCCCGTGGTATGAAGAATTTCATCATGATTACCCTCGGAACCGGCGTAGGCTCAGGTATCGTTATTGACGGAAACGTTGTTTACGGCCATGACGGCTTTGCCGGAGAGCTTGGCCACACAACCGCTGTTCGCCACAACGGCCGCCAGTGCAACTGTGGCAAAACCGGCTGCCTGGAGGCTTACTGCAGCGCAATCGGCGTAGCCCGTACCGCACGTGAATGGCTCGAGATGTCAGACGAACCCTCAGAGCTCCGTTCCCTGGACAAGATCACGTCCAAGGACGTCTATGAGGCCGCCAAGGACGGTGATAAGCTTGCCCTCAAGGTATTTGAATTCACCGGCCGTATCCTTGGTGAGAAATTTGCCGATTTCATTGCCTTCTCCGCTCCTGAAGCTATTGTGCTCTTCGGCGGTCTGGCCCGCGCAAAGGAATTCCTCACGGAGCCCATTGTAAAGGCCATGAACGAGAACGTCCTTTCCCTGTGGCGCAACAAGGTTAAACTTGTCTACTCTCAGCTCAAGGAATCCGACGCCGCAATTCTTGGTGCCTCCGCCCTTGCATGGGAACTGTAGCATAATAAGCATTATACAAAAAAAGCGGTCGCCCTGTATAGAAGGGCGACCGTTTTTTATAGAACGATTTATATTATTCGATAGTAGCTGTTCCAGCATTGAAGTCAATAGTGATCTTCTTGCCGGCCTCTACATTGCGGCGTGCCTGGTCTCCACCAGCACCACGATATGCAATCTTGCCATCCTCGAAGAAGATGAATTCCGTCTTCCACCAGTCAATCCAGCCGTTAGGAGTGGTTACACCCTCGATAGCTGCAGAAG
Source organism: uncultured Bacteroidales bacterium (assembly GCA_900313205.1). Taxonomy (GTDB): domain Bacteria; phylum Bacteroidota; class Bacteroidia; order Bacteroidales; family UBA932; genus Cryptobacteroides. The sequence continues at coordinate 3,204 of OMQK01000042.1, forward strand.
GAACAACCTTGGAAGCAAGACGAAGCTCGCCTGCTCCGCTGGTGGTAAGGACCATCTTCTGGCCATCTGCCTTAAACTGCTCGGCGGAGTCGTAATCCCAGCCGCCCTTGAATACAGCGTCGCCCATACCTACAACAACTGCAGGGGTGATTTCAACCTCATTGTCATTGCCATTTACAAGCACTGTATAGAAGCCATCTGCAGCGACTACGCAGTTGCCACCTTCAATAGTATATCCAACTTTACCTGAACCAGTGAAATCTCCGTTCCATTCCCTCTTTGCGCAGAACTTGAAGGGCTGTGTATGATCAAACCAGCGAGTGCACCAGAAGTAACCAGGAGCGCCCCATACAGGGACAAGCTCTACAATAGTTTCAGCATTCCAATCCCAGCTTGTACCACCCCACTGGCCACCGTTCATGTACATTGTCTCGGGGGCTGTGGATTCCTTTGTAAGTTTTACATCATAGGTAAAGCTCTTGCTGAAGTCACCCTGAGCAAGTTTGAAGGAAAGCGTAATGTCATAAAGACCGCCCTTTTCAACCTTGATATTGTTGTCGGCAGCAAGACCAAGTCCATTTCCGGTTTCGCCAAGGGATGTTTCAGCCTTTACTTTACCGGCATCGTCAAGGGTTACTTTCCAGTAGTTACCTGTTGCGAACTTGAACTCACCATTCTTGGCAAGCTCCTGATCCTTAAGGGTGAAGGTAATGCCGTCATTTGAGAACGAGGAAGCTTCGGCCTTTGTAAAGCCCCAACCATTCATACCGCCACGTACACCAAAGTCGCTTGCGTCAAGAAGGAGGATCTGGGGTTCCTTAAGATCTCCGGCCTTGTTGATATCAAGAACAATATGATACAGGCCAGTCTTTTCAACCTTCATGGCAGGGGCGTCATCGCCAATTACAAGGGTTCCCTTGAGAACGGACTCGGGGTTATCGGTATATGCTTCTTCCTCAGGAGTCTCGAATAACTTGAGGGCGGCGCTGTAACGCACCTTCTTTCCACCGTCGTTATAAAGGAGGAAGAATTCCTTACCTCCATCAAGGACGATGTATTTCTCATACATGCCGTCGCGAACCGGTTTTCCTTCTGCGGCCTCATTAACGCCGGCTACCATGACACACTCGGGCCTGATTTCCTCAGAGCCTGTTGCAGGGCCAGCTACATAGAAACCATCAACTGTCACTTTTGACCAGTCGATGTCGCTGTTGCCTTTATTGTCATTTTTCTGACAGGAAACAGCAACAACTGCAATCGCAGCAATGAAAAATGCTAAAACTTTTTTCATGATTAATTGTTAGATTGATTAATGATTAATGGTATTTCGGTATAGGTTTTTACATTTGGGGATATCCGGGGTTTTGAGTCCATACGGCATTGCCGCTTTCATCCCTCACGCTCTTTTCAAGAACCTTGTAAGGAATGGGGAACCAGTTGCGGTAGGTATCGGTTGCGGAAACAAAGTCTACATAGGACTGGTTATTGAATTTGTTAAAACGGATAAGATCACGCCTGCGCATATTCTCCCATGCAAACTCACGCCCGCGTTCATCGAGGATGCCATCAAGTGTAAGGACAGAAGGATAAGCAGCGTTATATGCAGCGTTAGGGTCTGAATCGTAAGCAAAGGCACGTTTACGCAAAGTTGCGAAATCCGGATCGGTGAGCCAGCCGCTTACACCCGTACCTCCGCGCAGGATAGCTTCCTCTTTCATCCAAAGGACATCGGCATAACGGAAAAGCACAAAATCATTTTCCGAATATTTATACTTGCCGCTCTTGTCTATTTCATACTTGATGCAACGGGCTCCTTCAAGGTCCGTCGCCTCTGTCAGAGAACTCACTTCCTTGACTATAATGGCATCTGACTGAGCTTCATCCTTATCCTTGCAAAGCGCCCCACTCGCATCATAAATAGGGCCGAGGAACCATCCCCACTGCTTTGTATTTTTGGTGCCAAGGCCCTCATTACCTGGACCGCGGACATCCGTTTCAGCATAACGGTCGATAAAACCAGGACGCGCACAGAAGCCGTTCCATGGTGTTTCCAGAAGGCCGTAAGTCTTCTGGTGGTTGTAATTGAGAGTAAGCAGGGCTATACGGAGCTTATTGAGCATCATGCCATCAGAGCCGGCACGCTCATCAATGTTAGCGAGACCGTTCTCCACTATGACGAAAATATTCTCCTTGGAGGTCTCGTTCTGAATCTTGAAATTGGTGAAATAGTCAGGCTCGATGGAATATGACTTGGCGTTGATGATGGCATCGCAGCAGCGGACACAATTGGTATAGAAATCACTGCTGGATGAAATCTTATTGGAGTACTCGTTAGTAAGATTAATATTGTCCGGAGTGCAACCGAATGATTCGGCATTCAGATACAGGCGGGCAAGAAGTGCATAAGCAAATCCCTGTGTTGCACGGCCATAGTTGATGGCGCGGGACGTCTCATCGGTGACTAACGGGAGATTGGGAGCGTTCTTTTCAAGGCAATCCACCAGCTTTGACCATACCTGCTGGGGCTCCATGAGAGGGTCGCTTGCCTTGTCTACGAATTCCTCAAGATACGGAATACGGCCGAAACAGTCGAAGAGCATATAATAGTAGTAGGAGCGCATGGTTTCAAGTTCTCCCACATACTGGTTATACACTTTCTCCGACATGGAATCCTTATTGTTCTCAAGCGTCTTCAGAAGCTTGTTGCAAAGGACGGCACCGGAGATCGTGGTATTCCAAATATTGCGGAATGCGCCGCCCATCTCGTTCCAGTTATGGGTGTTCAGGTTACGCCAGTAACCGCCATCGGCCCAGTCCTTGTCCGGCATACGGGTAGGACAAAGTCCTTCGTCTGCGGTAAGAGTAACAACACCCCAATAGCCCCAGTGGTCATGCAGCCATTTTACATCGGCATAGCACTGGCCCACAAGGAGGGCTACGTTTTCCTCGTTTGTCATCAGGTCCTTGGTGGTAGGATTTCCGTAATTAACCTCTTCCAGCATTTTGTCACAGGACATGAACATGGAGGCCGATACGGCGATGCTTGCGATAAATATTAATATCTTTTTCATGACTTTCCGGTATTATTTGAGTGAAAAATTCAATCCGACAAGGAAAGTTGCCACAGGAGGGTAGAATGAGCAGTAGTCAATACCACCGTTCCATACAGAAGTGGTATTCACTTCCGGATCCTGGCCGCTATAAGACGTAATGGTGAGAAGATTCTGACCGGTTGCGTAAACACGCATGGACTGAATATACTTGTTGTCCTTAAACGGGATCGTGTATCCAACGGTAAGGTTATCAAGTTTCAGATAAGTACCGCTTTCAAGATAGAAGTCCGTAAACTGAGTCTTCTGGGTAAGAGTTGTCGATGCGCCATTGATGTCTTTCATGAAAACATTCTTATTATTGGCACTCATAGGACCGTATGCCCATCTTGTCACGTTGAGAATCTTGTTGCCCACGACACCGCGGAGGAACATGGTGAAATCCCAGTTGCGCCAACGGATAGTGTTATTCCATCCAAAAGTGAAAATCGGCTGCGCGCTGCCAAGAGGCTGACGGTCTCCCTCGACGGCGGTAGACTCGTCGCAATAACGCACCACGCCGTCTCCCTGATCCGGCCTGGTATATGTCCATATTCCTGTATTGGGATTGATGCCAAAGAACTTGTAGCCATAGAACGTACCTACGGGCTGGCCTTCCACAAGAATCTGAGTGTCGGTGTTCATGATTCCATTTTCTCCAACGCCACCGGATGTGGTCTCCGTGTAGTTAAAGCCCATGGAAGGATCTGACAATGAGGTGATCTTGTTCCGGTTGAAAGAGATGGTAGGAGTTGTAACCCAAGTAAAGTCACTTGTCTTTACAGGAATATAGCTGATATTTAATTCCACTCCGTAACTGTCCATCTTGCCGGCATTTGCCAGAAGCGTGGTATACTGGTAAGGAGGCGTGGGAACTTCATAGTCCCAAAGCAGGTCCTTGGTATGACGGTAGTAGACATCCAGGCTACCAAAGAGTCTATCCTTGAGAAGGGAGAAGTCTACACCAAGGTTGTATTCATATTTCTTTTCCCAGCGAATATCAGGGTTCACATTCTGGCTGACGGTATATGTATAGACATACGCTCCATTATACCAGAAAGTACCGCCATTGGAAAGAAGTTCCACGGAGCGGAGGTCGCTGCCAAGGTCATTACCTGTGACACCAAAACCTGCACGGACCTTAAGGTCATCTACCCATGAAACCTTCTTCATGAAGTCCTCTCCGCTCACACGCCAGCCAAGGCTCACTGCCGGGAAAAGGCCCCACTTATGATTGACTCCGAATCGGGATGATCCTTCACGACGAAGTGACACTGATGCAAGGTATTTCTCCTTATAATTATAATTGACACGGGCAAACTGAGCAATCAAAGTATGTGAATTGCGGTCCGACCCCATGTTCATATACTGCTTGGTAGCATCTCCGTCCCCCATCTTGTAATACTTCATCACGTCGGGAGCGGCAAAGCCCTTGTTCTCAAGAGATGAACTGTCATAGAAGAAGTTCTGATAAGAAACACCTGCGACGGCGGCAATGCTGTGACCATCGAAGGTACGGTTCCAATCGGCTGTCAGCTCAAACAGTTTGTTGAAACTGGTGTTATTGCTACGGCCTGCTTTCTCAGAACCGGTAGCATCTGTGTTGATTATGCTGTTGTACCAGAAAGATGCATTGTCGCCCTCCTCGATGGCGGCAAATCCACTCACTTTCAAGCCCTGCACAGGCTTAATGTTTACCGTGGCCTTCACGCTTCCGCGGAAGAAATTGCCGCTACCGTAGGACTCTTTCTGTTTCATGTTCTCGACAGGATTGACAAATCCGGTTTCGTCGGAGCGCCAGAAATATCCATTGGCATTATTCTCGTCATAAACAGGATACGTAGGATTGAGCAGTGCGGCATTCTTGAAGTCTCCGCAGAAATAGTCGTTCCTATAATGCATATAGCTAAGGTCGTACTGCAGGTCTAACCAGCCATCAAGCGCTTTCTGGCCGGCGGCAAGCTTTGCCATTATTTCCTGACGGTTTGTTGTCTTTGCGATACCCTCTGCATTCTTGTAATTGAAAGATGCACGATAGTTGAACTTTGAAGAAGACCCTACGATTGCCACATTGTGGTTATGGGCGATAGCGGCAGGGCGGCATACTTCGGCCATCCAGTCCGTGCTATAGGATTCTCCACCGGGACCGACGTAAACATTGCCCACGGCCTTGCCTCCAGACAACTCGTTGAGGCTGCGGAACTGGTCTGCGGTGGCCATTCCCGTGCTGCGATTACGCACTGATACGGACGCATATCCGGAATACTCCACACGGAGGTTGGGGGTGTCGGAAAATGCATCTCCCCTCTTGGTGGTGATTATGATAACGCCGTTAGTACCACGCGTTCCATAAATAGCTGCAGCGGAGCCATCTTTCAGAACATCCATGGAGGCAATTTCATCCGGAGAAATGTTGTCTATGTTGGACACGGGAACTCCGTCTACGATGAAAAGCGGGCTGGTACCGGTACCTTTATCAAGAGTGGAAAAACCACGGATTTGGATATTGTATCCGGTGCTGGTAGGGTCTGAGGTTGTCTTAATGATATTCAGACCTGCCACCTTACCCTGAAGCAGTCCCATAGGGTTGGTCTTTACACCGGCATTGAAATCTTCGGCTTTCATTGAAGCCACGGCGCCGGTAACCTCCTTCTTTTTCTGTGAGCCATAGCCGATAACGACTACGTCGTCAAGGAAGACGGCATCTTCAGCAAGAAGTATGACACCCGGAACCTCGGAAGCCTTGAAGGTCTGGGTTGCGTAGCCGATGCAACTGATCTCCACAATGGCGTCGGCACTGGAAACGGTGAGGACGAAGTCTCCGTCAAGTCCGGTGGAGACACCGTTGGTGGTGCCTGCCTCCAGGACCGTGGCTCCGATAACCGGACCCATGGCGTCTTCTACCACACCTTTAACCTGGTACTTGCCCTGGGCAAATACGGTAACGCAGGCTGCTAAAAGCACTGCGATTGCGGTTAAAATCCTTTTCATTAGTGTGATTTATTGGTTAATTATTTGGTTTTGATAAAATGTACGGACAGGGCTCCAAGCACCAGGAACACGCCGGCGGTAAGGAGCATTGCGGGCTGGGATCCTACCAGGGAGATAACTGCGCCGCCGGTTGCAGCCGCCACAATCTGGGGCAGGCAGATGGTGCAGTTGAAAAGGCCAAGGTAGCTGCCCATGTAGGGGCTTCCCTCCAGAGCATTGGTAAGGAGGGTGAAGGGCAGGGCAAGCATTGCGGCCCATGCAAAGCCAATGAGGAAATAGCTTCCGAAGAGCACCCACTGGTTGTGGACGAACATGATGGAAGAAAAGCCCACGGCGCCAAGAAGGAGACTCACCACGTAGGAGAGCTTGATGCTCTTGAAGCGGGGCAGGATTGCGGCCCACACAAGTGAACCCACGGCCTGGACGGCGAACACAACGCCCACCCAGTTGCCGGCGGCCTGGAAGCCTTCCGTTGCTGCAGCTCCGGCCAATGCCATATCAACGCCCCAGCAGTTTGCGGCTATGGCACCGTTACTGTACGTCCACATGTAGAGGAAGGCGCTCCAGCAGAAGAACTGCACAAGACCCACGGTCCAGAAAGTCTTGGGTGCTTTGAAAAGAAGCTTCACAAGGCCCTCGGAGGGGGTATCGGCCTTCTTCTCAAGGTCTATTCCGTGAAATTCAGCGTACTCCTTGGGAGGCATCTCCTTCACGCGCGCAAACGTGTACACCACGCAAAGAATAAGGATGGCGGCACCAACATAGAAGCTCCACACAACTGACGGAGGGATAACTCCTTCAGGGGCGGTGTTTGCAAGGCCGATCCAGGTGAAGAAGATGGGGAAAAGGTACCCCACCAGGGAACCGGCGTTGCACAGGAAGCTCTGGATGGAATAGGCCTGGGTTTTCTGTTTCTCATTCACCATATCTCCAACCATCATCTTGAACGGCTGCATTGCCATGTTGATGGAGGTATCAAGGAAGATGAGGGAGAAGAGGCCGAACCACATGGCCATATTGAGGCCAAGGAACAGGCGGGCCGGGAAGTTGAAGGAACCGGCGTTGGGCAGAAGCAGCATTACGGCCACTGCGATGAGGGCGCCCACGATGAGGTAGGGTTTACGGCGTCCCATGCGGTTCCAGGTGCGGTCACTGTATTTTCCTACAAGTGGCTGGACTATCATTCCCATGAGCGGGGGAAGGATCCAGAAAAAACTGAGTTGATGGGGATCTGCGCCAAGTGTGGCGAAGATACGGCTGATGTTGGCGCTTTGGAGGGCATATGCAATCTGCACCCCGAAAAAGCCAAAGCTCAGGTCCACCAGCTGGCGGAATGTCAAATCACGTTTTGAAGACATAACAGTTATCAGTTTTAGCCATATATCGGCATTTACAAATGTAGCATTTATAATTTATTATAAAACATTCCGGCCTTCACCCATTTCCCCGAATGGATATAATTTTGCGACGAACGGATTTTTCACTACCTTAGCGGCATGAAAAAGGTCTCCACAACCTGGATTATCCATGGCTTCGCCCTGCTTCATGCGCTGGCCACAATATCCTGCACCCTTCTTGGAGTGAAGGACAGCCTGCTGCTTACGGTCCTCACCATGACCATGACCATA
>OMQK01000224.1 GCA_900313205.1 uncultured Bacteroidales bacterium
GATGGGGGCCTTCTGCCTCATTATCATCCTCCTTACGGAAACCGTCGGTCTGTGGTATCTCTCACACAAGATGGTGATTCCTCCGGAGAGGATGGGTGCTGCAACCGTTGTGCTCCATACATCGCTCATGATTCTTGTCGTGAACCTTATGAGCATCCCTTTCACGGCCGATATAAACGCCCATGAGCATATGGGCGCATACGCTGTCATAGCCATCCTGGAGGCCGTTTTAAAGCTTGGAATAGCCGCTGCCGTATGGTTTTCTCCCGCCGATAAACTGGTAGTCTACGCCTGGCTCCTTGTGGGGGCGGCGCTCCTTTCCAGGGGAGCTTATGCGGCTTACGCCCTGAGCCGTTTCCCGGAGTCCCGCGCTCCCTGGAGGACGGATGGTTCGCTGGTAAAGGAAATGGGAGCATTCGCAGGCTGGAACTTCCTTGGAAGCGGCGCCAATATGCTTAATACCCAGGGTATCAACCAGCTTATGAACCTGTTCTTCGGGGTAGGGATGAACGCCGCAAGGGGAGTGGCCGATAAAGTGGAGCAGGTTGTCCGCCAGTTTGCAACAAACATTGCCCTGGCCCTGAATCCCGCCCTCACCAAAGCCTACGTGAGCGGAAACAGGGAATACGCCTTTGAACTTGTGTGCAAGGGCTCCAAATACTATTTCTGGATTCTCTGGGTGCTTACCCTGCCGTTTTTCACGGATGCCGATACAATTCTGTCACTGTGGCTTGGCTCAGTGCCGCCGGAAGCAGCTTTTTTTACAAAGCTTACGCTTCTTTGCTTTGTGATAGACTTCACCCCGGGTACCCTCAATGTACTGGTGCAGGCCGGCGGCAGGATACGCCGCTACTACATCTGGACCAGTCTTGTGGCATCCCTGGCGTTCCCCATAACATATGTGGCATACCGCCTTGGCGCTCCCGCCTGGGTGGGGTATGCGGCATTTGCGGTTATATATATCATCAAGGCCGTTGTGATGATGCGTGTTGCCCATAAGGAAACGGGTCTTCCGCTTGGTGATTACTGGAAGAAGGGCCTGTGGCCGGCTTTGGCACCCGGGCTTATGACGCTCATCGTCATATCTTTCATCCCGGAGGTCCTTCCGGCCGCATGGTGGCGTTTCCTTGTGACCGCTGCCCTTGGCGCCGTCTCCATGGCCACTGCCATCTGGCAGGTTGGTCTCACGGAAGGGGAGAAGGCTTATGTGAGAAGTAAACTGCCGTGGCTCAAAAAGTGATATATACCGTCCTTACAGGTGGCTATGACCGCCTGGAACAGCCCGCAGCAGTGTCCCCGGACTGGGATTACATCTGCTTTGGCGACAGTGAGGGGCAGGACGGAGTGTGGAAAATGAGGACAATTCCTTTTGAAGGCACTCCCGTGATTCGTGCCCGCTGGGCCAAGATGCATCCGCACATCCTGCTTCCGGAGTATGAGTACTCCGTTTTCATGGATGCAAATCTGCTCATCTGTGCCCCGGAGTTTTATTCAGCACTTCTCCAAGAGCAAAAACAGCCTTTTTTGCTCTTCACCACGTGCTCTAGCACGCAACCAGGAGCAAAATCGGCCGATATTGGTCTTCTCCGTGTGCTGGAACATCCAGAAAGGGACTGCGTATGGGAAGAACTAAGGTACTGCTTCCTGAAAGACAAGGTTAGTACCGGAACGGCCGTGAAGTGGCACCGGTATCTCCGTAAAATGTGTATGCCCCGCCATCTTGGTCTGGCGGAGACAAATATCATTGCCAGGGAGCATAATAATCTTAAGATCATTGCCCTGGACAATCTCTGGTGGCAGTTTCTTGAGAAAACCGGCGGCAGCCGTGACCAGCTTGCATTCACTCCGGCGCTTCATACAATCGGCCTTAATCCATCTCTTCTCTTTGGCCCCGGCCTCAATGCCCGTAACGTCCCGTTTGTGAAGTACGTCAACCATCCTGTGAAAGGCCCGCAGAACCAGCCGGGAAAACTGAACTGGGCAAACCTTCAGTATAACATCCGCCTCCTGTGGAGAAAAGCCGTACTGTTATGCCTAAGGTAAGTATAGTCATAGTGTGCATGAACCGTCCGGACAACCTTTTTCCGTGTCTGGACAGCATCATGGAGCATACAACTGTGTCCTATGAGACCCTGGTGGTGGCATATATGTTTTCCCCGGAAAACCTTGAGACACTTAGGGGCCGATACCCCTGGGTCACAATCATTCCAAGCATGGAACTGAGGGGGTTCTCGGAGAACAATAACCTTGCCCTGAAGGCGGTGTCGGGCCGATATTGCCTTATCCTCAATGATGACACCCTTCTCCGGATGCCGCTCATTGACACCCTTGTGAAGGACCTTGAGAGCCTTCCGGAATCTGCCGCTGCCGTCTCTCCCTGCATCCGCTTCCCGGATGGCCGTGTACAGACCTGCGGCCGTGCCCCATGGACTCCCTGGCGCTACGCAAAGCACTATCTCCATCTTGTAGATGAATCTCCAATTCCGTCTTCCTCCATATTCCAGACATATACGCTTAACGGGGCGTGTTTCCTAATAAAAACTAAGGTGTTCAGGGAAGCGGGATGGTTTGACGAGAGGTTTTTCTTTACCCCGGAGGATATTGCCCTGGGGCATAAGCTAAATGACATGGGATACACGGTGTGGGCAAACCCTGAGGTGTCTGTGACGCATCTGGCAGGTGGTTCTGTATCGGCCCTGGAGCAGGCTATTAAGCCTGCAAGGGTGAGGGGCTCCATGATCTTTTACGGTGAGCCACTGTGGCTGAAGTGCTTCATCTGGTGCTTTGAGGCCCTCCGCGCCGTGAAATACTTCTTCCTCCCGCGTAAAGGCCGCAATGTGATTATGAGGAAATCGGCCCTCAATGTTATGCAGGCCGTATTTTCCAGCGACACTCCAAAAGAAATCTTCAAACGGTTCAGGCCATGAAAAAAGTTCTTGTAATAGTTGTAACCTACAACGGGATGAAGTGGCTTGACCGCTGCCTGTCCTCTGTCTATGCTCCGTCCGGGAAAATGGCCCAAAATCCGGACGGAGGGGCCGAAAACGGCGTTCCGTCCTGGAAATCGGCCCAAAAAATGGATGGGAGTCTGTTTGTGGACCTTTTTGTTGTGGACAATGATTCCACAGACGGCAGTGCAGATTATATCCAGGGGCATTTCCCGCAGGCTAAACTTATCCGCAGCGCAGAGAACCTTGGTTTTTCCAAGGCCAACAACCTTGGCTTTGAATATGCCTTGAAAAAAGGCTATGACTACGTCTACCTCCTGAACCAGGATGCCTGGCT
>OMQK01000006.1 GCA_900313205.1 uncultured Bacteroidales bacterium
CGTCGTAACCAGCCTTATCTAACTCGATGATGGTATGGCTTCCAATAAAACCAGCACCACCTGTAAGAAGAATCTTCATGAATGTATGTTTTACGAATGAGTTAACTTTTTATAAACCAAACAATTTGCTCAGCCCATTGTCTACTCCGCTAAAGCCCATGAAGGCAAGGGCAAGGATACCCACGGAAATGATTGCAATGGGAACGCCCTTGAAGCTCTTAGGAACGTTCATCAGGGCAAGGTGCTCACGGATACCCGCAAAGATCACCATGGCAAGGCCGTAACCGAGGGATGTAGCAAAGGCGTAAACCAGAGCCTGTCCAAGGTTAAGCATACCTCCGGGCACAAAGGAGAACTCCTTGGTTACCACGTTGATGGCAACGCCAAGAACCGCGCAGTTGGTGGTGATAAGGGGCAGGAAGATACCCAGGGCCTGATACAGGGACGGGGACACTTTCTTGAGCACAATCTCTACCATCTGGACCAGGGCCGCAATCACAAGGATGAAGGCGATGGTCTGGAGGAAGGTGATTCCAAACGGCACCAGCAGGTACTTGTTTATCAGATATGTAACCAGCGTTGCGAGGGTTATCACAAAGCACACTGCCATGGACATTCCGGTAGCGGTGGAAAGCTTGTTGGAGACACCCAGGAAGGGGCATATACCCAGGAACTGGGCCAGGACAATATTATTTACGAATATTGCCGATATAATTATGAGAAAGTACTCCATAGCCTAGCTGTTATTTTTGAGGAATTTATTAAACAGTACCATAAGATAGCCAAGGCACAGGAATGCGCCGGGAGCCATCACGAATGCCAGCATGCCGTCTGCGCCGCCGGTGAAACTCCAGCCAAAGGCGCTTCCGGAACCAAGGATCTCACGCACAAGACCAAGTACGGTGAGTGAGCAGGTGAAACCAAGGCCCACGCCTATTCCGTCCAGTGCGCTCTCCCCTACGCCGTGTTTGTTGGCAAAAGCCTCGGCGCGGCCAAGAACTATGCAGTTCACCACGATAAGCGGGATGAAAAGGCCCAGGGTCTCATACATGGCCGGGGTGTAGGCCTGCATGAGGAACTGAAGCAGGGTCACAAACGTAGCAATCACCACAATGTACACGGGGATGTGCACCTTGTCCGGCACCACCGGAGCAATAAGGGAGATTGCCATATTTGAAAGGACCAGCACAAAGAGTGTGGCCAGGCCCATAGAGAGGCCGTTTATGGCCGATGTCGTTGTGGCCAGCGTGGGGCACATACCCAGCAGAAGCACAAAGGTGGGGTTGTTCTTGACAAGCCCGTCTGTCAAAAGTTTGAATTTACTCATTGTCCTGTCCTCCATCTTCGTTATCGTCATGGCCGACTTGATCGGCCATCTCGGGGAGATTCCCGGTCACGCCGGGAATGACTGAAATAGTGTCAAACACCTTCAGGGCATTCTCCACTGCAAGGGTGTAAGCCCTGGAAGTGATTGTGGAAGCCGTTATGGCATCTACGTCGCCACCGTCCTTTTTCACGGAAAGCTTCTTGACTGCGGGGTCAAAGCCTCTCCACTGATCCATGAACTTTGCATCCGTGGAGCACTTTGCGCCAAGACCGGGAGTCTCTGAATGAGACAGTACGGAAGTGTTGTATACAACACCGTCCACAGTTACGCCCACCATAAGCAACAGGGGGCCGCCAAAGCCAACCACCGTGGATTCAATTGCATAACCCACAACCGCTTCACCGTCCTTTGCCGTATAATAATGGTCATCGGCATTATACTCAAGAGTCTCAAAATGCGGGAGCACCTGGGCCACTGCAGCCTGCGTCTTTGCCGCTGCCGCAGCCTCTATGGGAGCCTTGGTTATCACATACGCGCCGCCGAGGACTGCGCTGCACGCAAGGCACACCAGCCCAAGGACCAGCACCATATTGGTAAGATTTGATTTTGCCGCCATACGCTATTTCCTCCCGAATTTTTTCTGGTGGAACCACATGTTAAGCAGCGGAACCACGGAGTTCATGATCAAAATGGCAAATGAAACGCCCTCCGGATAGGAGCCGAAGTAACGGATCATCATGGTAAGGAAGCCTATTCCAACGCCGAAGATAACGCCGCCCCACAGGCTCATAGGCGAAGTCACATAGTCCGTTGCCATGAAGCAGGCACCAAGGACAAGACCGCCGGTGAGGAGGTTGAACAGGGGATCCGTGAAACGGGAAGGATCTATTCCCCAGAAAATGAGGGAAGTGAGAGCCACCGTTCCAAAGATGCTGAGGGTGATCCAGGGCTTGATGACCTTACGGCAGCAGAGGTACACGAAACCGGCCAGAAGTGCCAGTGCGCATGCCTCGCCGGCGCTGCCGCCAAGGTTTGCAAAGAGAAGGTCCTTATAATTGAAGGCCGATGTAAGCTCCTGAACGGAAGCTCCCTGCATGAGGCCTTCCTGGATTGCGCCAAGCGGCGTGGGGCCTGAAACGGCATCCACAACGCCCTGAGGGGCACCCCAGGTGGTCATATAGGTAGGGAACGATACCAGCAGGAAGACGCGGCCCACAAGGGCGGGATTCCAGATATTCTGGCCGATACCGCCGAATGTCATCTTGGCAACACCGATGGCAACCACCGCACCTATCATCACAACCCACCAGGGCGTGGTGTAGGGAAGGTTCAGGGCCAGAAGGATACCTGTAATGACTGCGGAAAGGTCCCCGATTGTGGAGGGTTTCCGGAGCATGTACTTTGTGATGGCCCATTCAAGCAGCACGCATGAAGCCACGCTCACCGCCATCACAAGGATCTCTCTCCATCCGTAGAATACGAAGGAGCATATTACCGCGGGGATAAGCGCGATAATAACGTCACGCATAAGGGTTTTTGTGGAAACCGGAGCGTGAATATGGGGATTGGGAGATACTAATAACTTTTCCATAGTCAGTTACTTTTTAGCGGCTTCAGCGGCGGCCTTTGCGGCAGCGGCACGGGCGCGGATGGCACCCATGGCCAGGCCTTTACCCAGACGTACCCAGTCCAGCAGAGGAATGTTGGCAGGGCAGGAATACAGGCAGCAGCCGCACTCGATGCAGTCGTGGGCGGCATTTGCCTCCAGAGCCTCTACATCTGAGTTACGGGACAGCTTTTGGAGAAGGAAGGGTTCAAGACCCATGGGGCAGGCATCGGCACAGCGGCCGCAGCGGATACATTCTGATTCCGGAGAGCGGCGTGTCTGGGCCTCCGTAAGAAGAAGGAGTGCACCTGTTCCCTTCACGGTTGCGGCATCAAGGTTGGAAACGGCACGTCCCATCATGGGGCCGCCGCTGATAACCTTGGCTGCATCGGCAGGAATACCTCCAAGATAATCCAGGATGTAACGCAGAGGGGTTCCTACGCGTACCAGGAGGTTTGCCTGGTTGGGGAAGCACTCACCGGTAACGGTTACGGAGTTGTCCACAATTGGCTTATTCTTCTGGACGGCATCATAGACCGCCAGTGCGGTTGCAACATTCTGGACAACGGCTCCTACGCTTATAGGAAGGGCCCCTGAACCCACCTGACGGTGCATCACGGCATCTATGAGCTGTTTTTCACCGCCCTGCGGATACATCATCTTCATCTCCATCACCTCAATGCCATCAAAGCCAAGTTTAGCAATGACTTCACGGATATGGGCAATGGCCTCCGGCTTGTTTTCCTCTATTGCAATTGTGCAGGGGACATTTCCCATCACCTGCCTCAGGATTGCGGCTCCAACCACCACCTGCTCTCCCTTTTCAAGGAGGGTGCGGAAGTCGGAGGTGAGGTAAGGCTCACATTCGCAGCCGTTTATTATAACTCTCTCGCACTTTGATCCGGGAGGCGGGGAAAGCTTCACGTGAGTTGGGAAGGTTGCGCCGCCAAGGCCAACAACGCCGCCAAGGCGGATCTTCTCCACAATGGCCTTGTTGTCGGAGGGAATTTCCGTGACGAGGGCATCTGTGGTATCAATTCCATCGGCCCATTCATCACCCTCAACGGCAATCTCAATGTGCGTCACGGGACGTCCGGCAAGGTCCGGGCGGGGGCCGATAGATTTAACTGTTCCTGAAACGGAGGAGTGGATGAAGGCGCTCACAAAGCCGCCGGGCTCTGCGATCACCTGACCCACCTTCACTTTGTCACCAACGGCAACGCAGGGAACAGAGGGCGCGCCAATGTGCTGTGCCACAGAAATATACACTGTGGGGGCAAGCGGAAGGGGGCAGATGGGGCAGCCCCTTGAAATCTTGCTGTCGTGCGGATGAACACCGCCGATGGAGAATGTTCTCTTACTCATTTGCTGCAGCCTCCTTCGCTTTCTGGTTACGGATTTTAATACGCTCCTTGATGGCTTCCTTGTCCAGCGGCTTGGGGAAATTCACACCGTGGATGGCGCCGGTGGGGCACATTGCCTCGCACTCGCGGCAAAGCTTACACTTGGACGCATCGATATAAGCGATATTGCCTTCCACCACAATGGCGTCATGGGTACAGGTCTTGGCGCAGATGCCGCAGCCAATACAGGCCGATGCACATGCCTTCTTTGCAACCGGGCCCTTGTCCCTGTTCAGGCAGCTCACGAACATACGCATGCCGCGGGGGCCCATGGGCCTTAACTCTATGACCTTCTTGGGACAGGCCTTCACGCAGGCGCCACAGGCGGTGCACTTCTCCTGATCCACTTCCGGAAGACCGGTCTCAGGATTCATGGAAAGGGCTCCAAACTGGCAGGCCTTCACGCAGTCCCCGCAGCCAAGGCAGCCATATGCGCAACCGGTGTCTCCGGCGTACAGCTGTGCCTTCACGGCGCAGGACTCTGTGCCGCCCCACTCGTTAACCCTGGGACGCACGGCGCAGGTGCCGTTACACCTTACCACGGCCACCATGGGGGCTTTGGCCTTAACCTCATAGCCAAGGATGGCAGCCACCTTTGCCATTGTGTCGTTACCGCCCACCGGACAGTAGTTATTGTCCAGATTGGGCGCTTTAACAGCAGCCTCGGCAAAAGCGCGGCAGCCGGCGAAGCCGCAGCCGCCGCAGTTTGCGCCGGGCATGGCTTTCTCGACTTCGTCGATGCGGGGGTCTTCCTCAACCTTGAACTTCTGGGCCACAAGGTACAGGACCAGGGCAAGCAGAAGGCCAAGGACGGTAACCACCGCAATCGTCCAAATGATTGTTGATGACATAGTTTATCGTTTAATAGTAAATACGTATTCTGTCTGGAGTTTCCCGCGGAAAAGCCACAGCAGGAGATAGTAGACGGCAACAGCCGCAATGCCGGAAAGCCCCGCTACCACTTCCCCCACCCCAAGGGCCATGAGCCCGAGGATTGCGGCAAGGAGTATCACAAGGGGGATAAGGTATGCAAGGTACACGGCCTTGAAGCCCATGGAGGCTTTGAGAAGGACCTCCACTTCATCACCTACGGCGTGCTTGTTATAAGGGTCCGTGGGGAGCTCCACCACTTTTTCCGCAACGTCTCCCATGCTGCAAAGACCCGCTGCATGGCACTCAGAGCATGCTCCGTGCTGCACAAAGGCAACGGTTGTCAACTGCGGGGTGATCTTAACTATCTTTCCTTTATGGGAAATGCTTTCACTCATTTTACCCTGGCTTCAAAAGGATATTTAAGGTCTTCAAGCTGCTTCACCCACCCTTGGACTGAACCAATCCTGAGAGGGGCCATAAACCCGATGGGGACATGGTTTGAGTCATCGGAGAACCAGAGAGTCATCTCCGTTTCACCGTCAAACATTGCTCCTGACACAACGGAGCAGCTGAACCTTAGTGAATTCACCTTCCCAAGACGCTTTGTCTTCACGGCCTCACGTCCACGGTATGTGAGACGGATATCAAACACGGTATCGTCTATTGCAAAGCTTACAGGTATCTTCTGGCCGGTGGTAAGCGAAGAAAAGTCCATAGTCCTTATAAGGTACAGGATGGACGTTATGTCACACACGCAGTCGTGGATGGGAATATCCAGGATCTGCTGTCCCCTGCCCTCGAAGTTTATATCGGCATGAATCTCCTTCTTGTCCCAGTCGTAGATATAATTGTTGAATGCGCGGTAATCCCCCTGCTTGGTGTTGCGGTAATACTTGAGGGGGCGCACGGCGTCTTTTGCGAACCAGGTCTCAAAGCGCTCGTGCATGTCGTAGAAGACACTGAAAAAAGGTGCGCTGTCGGCAATGAGGGATGCCTTGTACACGCTTTTTCCGTTAAGGGCCGATTCCTCCAGCGAAAGGTCTCCGGTAGCCACCTCCGTGTTCACCGCACCCCATTTGAAATAAAGGCCCATCCTGATCTTTTCACCTGCCTTGAAGGGAAGCTCCTCCCCAGTGGGGAAGCAGCCCTGCGCCTTTGCTACAAAACCAAAGAGCAAAGAGAAAAGCAGTATGATGGTTATCCTTTTCATCAGAAATCCTGGGACGAATCAAAATCCTGATAGCTTGCTCCGGGAGCGGGCTCATTGGCGGCACTTGCCACAGGGCCCCTCTGGGCATAGATGTCAAGGCTTTGGTCGGCCTCCACAAACTTCACCTGACCGGCCTTGTACTTCATCTCAATGTCACAGACTTCTCCGTTACGGTGCTTTGCTATCACAATGTATGCCTTCTCCTTATCTTCCGGGTTTTCACTCATACCTACAAAATCCGGGCGATGGATGAAGATGACCATATCGGCATCCTGCTCGATGGAGCCGGACTCGCGCAGGTCACTGAGCTGGGGCTTACCCATGCCGCCCGTACGCTGAACCGCATTACGGGACAGCTGGGACAGGGCTATGATGGGGATATTGAGCTCCTTGGCCGTTGCCTTGAGGGTACGGGAAATGGCCGCAACCTCCTGCTCACGAAGGCCGCGCAGTTCCACCGGACCCTGCATGAGCTGGAGATAGTCCACCACAATGAGGCGAACGCCCTTCTGCTTCACAAGGCGCTTTGCCTTGGTGCGGAATTCCATGATGGGAATACCGGGGGTGTCGTCAATGTAGAGCGGAGCCTTTGCAAGGCGCTTCAAGGTGTCCTCAAGCTGGATCCACTCAAAGCTCTCAAGCTTTACGCCGCCCTTGATCTTTTCTCTGGAAAGGCCGCTTTCGGTGGTGATGAGACGCTTTCCAAGCTGGTCTGCGCTCATTTCCAGGGAGAACACCGCTACGGGCATATTGGCATCTACGGCCGCATTGCGCGCAATGTTGAGGGCAAATGCGGTTTTACCAACGGAGGGACGTGCTGCAAGGATGATAAGGTCACTTTTCTGCCACCCTTGCGTTACACGGTCTATGGAAGGATAACCGGAAGGGACGCCGGAAGGCCCCGTGATGTTCTGGAGCTCCTGGAGGTTGTCCAGCACGGTGTTAATGATGGAGCCGATGTCTTGGACATCCCTCTTTACATTGTTCTGGATGGCGGCAAAGACCTTGGTCTGGGCATTGTCAATGAGGTCATCCACATTTGTGGACTCGTCGAAAGACTGCTTCAGGATATCGTAGGAGGCCGTAATGAGGTCCCTTTGGATGGTCTTCTGCTTGAGAATCTTGATGTAGTACTCAATGTGGGCCGCAGCGCCTATGTTCTGCGACAGGCGCGCAAGCTCCACGGGGCCGCCAATCTCTTCAAGGTCTCCGCGGGAGCGGAGTTTCTCACTTACGGTGACTATGTCAATGCTCACGTGCTCATTCACCAGAGCACTCATAGCCTCGAAGATCTTGCGGTGGCGAGGGTCATAGAAACAGCCCGCGCTGAGCTCTTCCATTGACTCGTCAATGGTTGCCGGTTCTACCAGCATAGCTCCCAGCACGGCCTCCTCAACGTCAAGCGCCTGAGGGGGTTTATTCCCCATCAGGGCTTCCAGGTTGAGAGGTTCCTGAGGTTTCCTAGGCATCAAATTCGGGGTTGATGATGATTCGGCCGCAGTGCTCGCAGATGATGAGCTTGCGGTTTGAAGCAATCTCTACGCGGCGCTGGGGAGTGATGGTATTGAAGCATCCTCCGCAGGAGTCTCCGTTGTAGATACCCACAACTGCAAGGTGGTTGTTAACGCTTGCACGGATACGCTCATAGGCGCTCATGGTACGGGCGTCGATCTTTGCGGCGCACTCATCACGGCGTGCACGCAGAACGGCTTCCTCCTTGGCGGTTTCCTCAACGATTGTCTCAAGCTCTGCCCTCTTGGCGGCAAGGTCCTCTTCACGGATGGTGAGGCGGTCCTTTATGTCGTCAAGCTCTGCCTTCTTCTCACCAATCTCATAGCGGGTGTCATTGATGGTTTTCTCGTCAATCTGACGGAGAAGGTCCTGATTCTCGATTTCCTTGTTCAGGGAATCGTACTCACGGGAGTTGGTGATGGTCTCCAGCTGATGCTGATATTTCTGGATGGTTCCTTCATGCTCTGCGATGGAAAGCTTAGCGTCTGCGATGTTGCGGGTAAGCTGGTCCACTACTGCGGAGATGGAAGCGCTGCGCTCCTTGAGGGTAGCGATTTCATTTTCCAGGGCCTCTACCTCTGCGGGAAGGGCGCCACGGAGCTGGATGATCTTGTCAATCTCTGAATCTGCGGCCTGGAGCTGATAGAGGGTCTTGAGCTTTTCCTCTACGCTCATCTCGGAGTCTGCGAAAGACTTCTGGAGAGATACGAAGGTTTCCCTGTTGTCGATGGGAGCCTCTACTTTCTTGGCTGCTGTAGTTTTTTTGGTTGCCATATGTAATAAATCGATTTATTAATGCATCACAAAATAGTGGACGGGATTGCTCCTGTCCAGCGTGCCGGATGAATAGCTTGCAAAGGTAGGAAATTTTTTCCGTATTTGCGTAAGCAAAATGTCCACAATGTCAACTTCGCTCTCAAAATGGCCGATATCCATAACCATGAAGCCCTCCGGGGTGAAGAAATTGTGATATGATACATCGGCCGTGATATAAAGCTGCGCTCCGGCACAACGGGCCGATTCAATCTCCGACCCTCCGCTTCCGCCAAGCACCGCAACGCGGCTGATAGGCCCTTCGATGGGCCTTGAGCTCCTGATAAGAGTAAGGCCGAAAGCCTTCCCCACATACTCCAGGGCCTCATTTCCGGTGAGCGGCCGGGGAAGAGTGCCAATGCACCCAAGGCCATTCCCGCATGCATCCTTCTCAAGAATCTCTATATCCTGAAGACCAAGCTTAAGGGCCATTGCCCAACTTACGCCCTGAGGCACTTTATCGGCCGATGTATGGGCGGCATAAACCGCCACCCCACCGCGGATTGCGGCCATCACGGTGGCCCCCACGGGATCTTCAGGGCCGATCTGCTTAAGCCCATGGAAGATTAGCGGATGATGCGTCACAACCATGTTGCAGCCCCTTGAGACGGCCTCCTCAATGAGCTCCACGGTGCAGTCAAAACCCACAAGGACACCCTTCACCTCATCCTCCGGACTCCCTATGAGAAGCCCGCTGTTGTCCCAGCTCTCCTGCACCCCGCGCGGCGCAAACGCCTCAATGGCGCCAACAATGTCCTTTACTTGCATATGGCCGTCCTCACTGCTACAAGTTGTTCACGGATGGCCTTGAGGCTGTCAAGAGCCTTCACGCGGCGGTCTACGCTGCGGTGGTCCTCCCTCATCTTCTGCATTGCCCCCTCCAGGGTAAGTCCCTGCTTCTTGACCATGAACTGGATCTGCTTCAGGGTCTCAATATCCTCAGGATGGTACAGGCGGTTACCCTTTGCATTACGCTGGGGCTTCACGTACTTCTCAAAGTAGTTGCTCCAGTAGCGTACGGCCGACGGTGCTTCTGAAAGCATATCGGCCACCTCTCCCATTGTGTACAGCAGTTTAGCCATATTACTGTTTTTTGTTAGGTTGATGCGAAAATGAACGGCGGGGGCCCTCCTGCTCCAGCCAAAAATCGTGGTCAAACGCCTCTCCCGGTCCCACAAACGCCCCCTCATGCTCCAGCGTAAACGCCATATACGTTATAGGCAGCCCCATTTCAAGGAACATCTTCTCATAGAACGTCTGCACGGAGGTCACTTCCTCAGCAGAGAGGGGATACATATCCTGGAACCTCTGGCCACCCTCGGCCGGATAAGAGGGAGGGGCCCACGAAGTGGGAGGGGTCGGCGCAGCCGACGGTTCAAGGATATGTATCCCCTCTCTGTAAACATCTGTACCATAGGCCAATACATTCAGATTATTGACCTTGCAGACAGCCTGAGTGTATTCGTAGAGGTAGCGTGAATCTGTTTTGAGATGGATGAGGCCGCCGGAGCGGAGGAAGCCGCGGTAACGCTCAAGGAACATAGGCGACGAAAGCCTGGCATTTTCAGAACCGCGAAGCTGGGGATCGGAGAAAGTGAGCCAGATTTCAGAAACCTCGGAAGGGCCGAAGAAAGCCCCTATGAACTCAATCCTGGTACGAAGGAAAGCCACATTGGGGAGATTGTTCTCAGTAGCGAATTTGGCCCCGGACCACAGGCGTGCGCCTTTGATGTCTACGCCGATAAAATTGACCTCAGGATGCCTCAGGGCCAGGGCGATGGTATAATCCCCCTTGCCGCATCCAAGCTCCAGGACAATGGGATGGTCATTACCAAACATCTCCTTCCCCCAGTTGCCCTTGATGGGATGATCCTTAAGGACAAGGGCCTTTGAGCCGGGAGCCTTTGGAGCCAGCACGGCCGATGCTTCCGGCTGCAGGAGGCAGCGGAAAGTGGCATTCTGAGCAAATTTTTTCAGTTTTCCGTGACCCATTACTTCCTGTTACGGTTCTTGCGGCGTTTCTTACGTTTTTTCTCAGGGTCAAACCTGTTGATGGCATCGTCACCCACGGCCGATACAAACTCCGGAGAGCGCTCAGGCTCTTCCTGAAGCGTAGCGGGACGCTCCCCGCGGCGGTTCATTGCCTGGATTTCCCTCACTTCATCGGCCGATAATCCATATACCTTTGCAAGAGAGCCCTTCTCATAGGAGAAGTACAGCATTCCGGCAAGGATATCAGTCTTCACAAGGAAAGCCTGGCCGTCCTCAAGCTCCAGGGGCTCATTCACGCGGGGAAGGCGGGAACGGGCGTCAGTGTATGCTGCAACCTCATAATTGAGGCAGCACTTGAGCTTTCCGCACTGGCCTGCAAGCTTCTGGGGATTCAGGGAAAGGTCCTGGACGCGGGCGGCTGCGGTGGTGATGGACTTGAACTCGGTGATGTAGTTGGCGCAGCACAGCTCTCGGCCGCACACGCCAAGACCGCCAATGAGGCCGGCCTCCTGGCGGGCGCCGATCTGCTTCATCTCTACGCGGATATGGAATTCCTCCGCAAAATCCTTGATGAGCTGGCGGAAGTCCACGCGGCCATCGGCAATGTAATAGAAGATGGCCTTGGTGCCGTCTCCCTGGAACTCCACATCCCCTATCTTCATCTCCAGGCCAAGGTTTGCGGCAAGGACGCGGGCACGGATCATGGTTTCCTCCTCACGGGCAATTGCCTCCTGCCAGCGCTGGATGTCAAATGGACGCGCCTTTCGGTAGATCTTCTTAAGCTCCTGCTGCGTGGGATCCACACCCTTGCACTTCATCTGGCGGGCAACTATGGGCCCCTCAAGTGTTACAATTCCTAAATCGTGACCGGTAGCGGCCTCAACTACAACAAGGTCTCCGGTTTTGATACTCTGGCCGGAAGCGTTCACGTAGATGCCCTTGCGGGTGTTCTTGAAACGGACCTCGAAGTAGCCGTCCCACTGCTCCTGGGCTATGCCCTTCAAGGTATCATATACCTCAAGTTTGCAGCAGCCCTGACGGTAGCGTATATCTTTTTCTCCCGTTTCCTCGTCTGTCACAACAGTACAGCCGCGGAAGCAGTCGAACTGGATTGATTCGTTGCTATAATCTTTCATAGCGATATATATAGTTTGCTCACAAGGTCTGTGAACAGGATTTTCTGGTTAACATTGCGCTCAAGGAGCGTGAGGGCACGCTCCAGGGCATCGTTTGCCTTGCGGGGGAAGGTGGGTTTGAGGGCTCCAGCCATGCGGCGGAACCAGTCTCCCTCCCCTTCCGGAAGAACCGCCAGCTGAGGAGTTTTCTGCACAAGGAATATGCGGCGGAGGTCCTCCGATGCAAGCCTGCAGAAAGACTTCTGCTTCTCCCTGTCCTTAAGGTCTGCCACTGCATCCGCGGTCTCAAGCGCCTGAAGGAGATTACGGGCCGATAAAGCCTCCAGGATATCGTGGAAGAGGTCCCTGAGGACCGCGGCGCCGGCAACCTCACGGGCGTGGACAATGGAATCGGCCTCCATTGAAAGAGGCTGAATCCTTATATGCAGGCAGCGGGAGGCTATGGTCACAAGCACCTTTTCCGGAGCCTGGGTGATAAGGAGGAAAAGAGTCTTCTGAGGCGGTTCCTCAACCATTTTCAGGAGGGCGTTTGCCGCCTGGGCGTTCATCTTTTCCGGGAGGTACATCACCACGGTGCGGTAACCACCCTCAACGGCGCTTAGAGAAAGCTTGTCAAGGAGCGCCCTGGCCTCATTGACGGAGATGTTACTCTGCTTCCCTTCTATGCCGATGGCCTCATATAGCTCGTTCTCAAAGAAATAGGGATTATCCTGAAGGAGCTCCCTGAAAGGGCCGATAAAATTCTGCGACACAGGTTTATCCGACCCCGCCACAGGGAACACAAAGTGGATATCCGGGTGGATGAGTTTCCCTACGCGGGGATTGCCGCCGTAAAGCTCCTCAAGGAAGTTAAGGGCAATGGGGAAGGCCCCAGAACCGTCGTCCTGATGGAGGAGTATGGCGTGGGGAACGTGGCCCGTCTCCACCATACGGTGAAGGGCATCCACAACGTCAGTATTCCCGTAAACCTTCATCATTTTCCTCTCTCTCCAACGTACCGGGCTATGGTCACAAGACGGTCTTTGCCGGGACCATCAGGTAGGAAATCCAACTCTACGATGGCCTTCCGGATGAACTCATCCACCTTCAGGGCACTCTTCTCAATGCCTCCGCGGCTCTTTACAAATTCCAGTACCTCACGGCCTAGCGCGGGGTTATCGGCAATCCTTGTAACCTTACCCCTTATATCGGCCTCATTATCCGCGCCTTCAAGGGCGCAAAGCAGCGGCTGGGTGATCTTCTGCTCCTTCAGGTCTATGCCCACGGGCTTTCCAAGGGCGTCTTCCCCGGCGGCGTAATCCATCCAGTCGTCCTTCACCTGGAAGGCCATTCCAAGCAGCCTTGCAAACTCTCCAAGGGCCTTTATGGACTCTTCTGGAGCGCCTACGGAGACCGCAGCACTAAGGGCCGATGCCTCAAAGAGCGACGCCGTCTTGCAGTAGATTATACGCTCATAATCCTGCTGGGTGGTGTCTCCCTTTACCGCCTTCTCCATCTGGAGGAGTTCACCCTCCGCAAGGTGGCCAAGGGTTGCGGCAAAAATCCTTGTGACCCTGCCTGTGTTACGGGATGCCCCTAGGATGGTGTTAACCGCCTTTACCAGCCAGAAATCACCTATGAGGACGGAAGCGTGGGGGTTAAGGAAACTTGCCACCGTGGGACGGCCCCTGCGCTCAGAGGCGCAGTCCACTACGTCATCGTGAAGGAGGGTGGCATTATGGAGAAGTTCCGCAGCAGCAGCAAACTTTATGGTATCCTCATTGGGGGTGCCCACGGCCGCGGCGCAAAGAAGTGCCAGGGACGGCCTCATCATCTTGCCGGGATTTTCCCTAAGGGAACGGTTGGTGGCATCAAGAAGGGATACATCAGAGCGGAGGGCGTCTTCAATGACTCTCTCCACCTTGTCTAGCTGAGGCTTCAGATATGCTTTAATCTCCTTCAAAATATCCCAGCAGTTCTTCTACGGTTTCCGGGAACTTCACAAGTGCGCGGTCCTGAGGCTCCAGCATTCCGGTTTCCACAAAATGGTCCAGGAGGGCCTTCAGGGGGTTATAGAAGCCATCCATGTTAAGGGCGTAAAGATCTCCGGCGTACTTACTTAGTTTCCTCAGGGTATGGGTCTCAATTAACTCGTCCATTGTGCCGATACCCCCGGGAAGCGCTATTACAGCCACGGTGCCTTCACGCATTGCGGCCTTGCGGCTTGCCATGGAGTCTGTCCAGATTACCCTGGACACTCCGGGATTCTCAAGGCCCCTCATAAACTCAGGGAGCACAGCCGTGTGGTCTCCGCCACACTTTATGGACTCATCCGTTATGGCGCCCATGGTGCCGATTTTCCCGCCGCCTGACACAAGGCCAAAGCCTTTGGCGTGGAGCCGGCGCGTGAGTTCACGTGCGGCCTCATTGTACTTAGGGTCTATCTTATCACTGGCGCTGCAGAAAACCGCAATCTTTTTCATCCCCTACAGGTTTGCCTTAATCTTCTCCAGGAGTGCAGGCTTGGGCATTGCACCCACGGTCTTATCCACAATCTCACCGTTCTTCACAAAGAGAAGGGTGGGGATACTCATGATGCGGTACTGGGCGGCAATTTCATCGGCGTCGTCAACGTTCACCTTCACAACGGTGATCTGGTCCGGCATCTCTTCCTCTACCTGGTCCAGGATGGGGGAAAGCATGCGGCAGGGACCGCACCAGGTGGCCCAGAAATCAACTATTACAAGCTTCTCATCCTGAAGAAGCTCATTGAAATTGGTATTTGTTGCTACTTTCATAACTGTACGTTTTTATCAAGTTACAAATATACAAAAAAATATCCTCCCTTCAAACGCGTTGAAAGGAGGACATTAATCTAAGATTAATATGCCCTAGAAGAACAGGCCCAGCGTGACTTTGATACCATTATAGTTCTTGATATCCTTGTAGGATTCCTTCACAAGGGTTAGTTTCTCATTAGCATCAATCTTGCCGTTGTCATAAAGATTGCCAAGGTTCATGAACCACTGGACACTTACCTGGAAGTGGTCCAGGATCTGGACACCGCCGCCAACGCCAAAACCGTACTCAAGCTTGTTCTTCACCTCATTGGCAGCAGCATTTATCTGTTCCGGGGATGTGGCGTTATTTACCACACCTTCCAGAAGGACATCATAATTCTCCTGACCATTCACGGCAAAACCCACAAAAGGCTCCACAAGCACATAAGGGCGGAAAACAAGGAGGTCTATGCCAGCCTGAAGGCCTGCAGAGAGCTCAATGAAACCGGTTTTGCTCTGGAAGGAATTGGTAACGCTCTGGGTGTTATTATCCACTATAGCCTGATGAAGGTTTGCACCCTTGACCTGATATGCCAGCTGGGGCTGCACAGCAAATATATCACCCAATTCCCAACGAACGGCAGCGCCAACGTGGTAAAGGCTCACATTCTTGAAGTTTGCCATTGCGTCCTTGGTGTCTATACCGGTAGCAGATGACGTAAAACCGCCGATGACACCAAAACTCTGGGCATTGAGCATAACTGCGCTCAAAATGGCAGCAGCAAATACTGTAAACAGTTTTTTCATTTTACTCTATTAAGTTAATTCAATTAGTCCAAACGCAAAGGTAGCAAAAAAATCTAAATTGCATCCTCTACGGGAAGAACATACGCCCTGAGGCCAAGGGCCCTGTTTGCGGCATCCTTTTCCCGGAGCGCATCCATGATCTTTGGCGCCAGGGAATCTTCCACCGCAGTAAGGACTGCGTGGTTCTGGGTGGGCCAGGCGTGTGATCCAAGGTGAGGCTCACCGTCTACTGTGCCCCTTCCGCCAACATCCTGCCATACGGTATAACCTCTCTGGCCCAGGCCTTCCAGAAGCTCTACAATCTCCTGATTGTATGCCTGATTGTATGCTATGAATATCGCTTTCATTGTTCTGCTTTTTTTGCCTTGCGGCGGGCACGGTGCTCCGTGAAGCCGCAGTAAAGGACGGGGATGATGACAAGGGTGATGAGGGTGGAGATGGAAAGGCCCCAGGCCACGGTTATGCCAAGGCCCCTCCAGAGGTCTGCGCCCTCTCCGGTTCCCCAGGCCATGGGGAGCATACCAAGGACGGTGGTGAGGGTGGTCATGAGGATAGGCCTGAGACGGCTTCTGGCAGCGGTTACGGAGGCTTCCCTCACCGCTACTCCCCTTTCCTGCAGGAGGATGGTGTAGTCAATGAGCACGATACCGTTCTTAACCACAATACCCAGCAGGATTATTATACCAACCATACCCATCATACTTATTGGCATCCATCCGTGAACCATGCTTCCAAGCGCCACGCCAACAAGGGCGAAA
This sequence comes from uncultured Bacteroidales bacterium, assembly GCA_900313205.1. Classification (GTDB taxonomy): domain Bacteria; phylum Bacteroidota; class Bacteroidia; order Bacteroidales; family UBA932; genus Cryptobacteroides. The sequence goes on from OMQK01000006.1 coordinate 16,197, forward strand.
GGAATGGAGAACATGATCACAAACGGCCCCAGGAGAGATTCAAACTGGGATGCCATTACCATGTACACCAGGATCACAATTAGCACAAACAGCAGGAACATATCCCCGAAGGATTTCTGCTGCTCCTCATAGTCTCCGCCTATCCTCCAACTCATGTGGGACGGGAGAGGATTGGAGGCCATAAGGCCGTTCACTATCTCAACGCCTTCACTGAGGGCCTTTCCGCGGGCCATCATACCGGTTACGGTAATGTAGCGGTCACGGTTCTTTCTCTGGATTGTGGGAGGAACCTTGGATTCCTTGATGGTGCCAAGGTCACGTACCCTGATTCCCTGGCCCTGGGTATTGTAAATGACAATATTCTCAAGGTCCTCGATGGAACTTCTGAACTCCGGGGCATAGCGCACGCGGATGTTGTACTCCTCACCGTCTTCGCGGAAGAAGGAAGCCACGGTACCGGACATTGCTGCCGATACATAGGCGGCTGCAGTTGTGGACGTGAGGCCATTGAGGGCCAGTTTCTCACGGTCAAAGTCAACCTCATATTCCGGAGTGTACTGGTCCCTTGAAAGGATTGCCTGGGTGAAGAAACCGGTTTCCATCATAGCGGCACGCACGCGGCGGGCCTCGGCCTCGGTCTCCTCAAAGTCATAGCCGTAGATTTCCACCTGGACATTGGCGCGGCCGCCCATGCCCATACCGCCTTCGGTCACGTTGAAACGGTTTAGTTCCGGGAATTCGCGGAGGTCGGCACGGATGATATCGGCAATCTCATTGACGGACCTGGTACGGGTGGAAATGGAGCCGATATTGATGTTCATGGTGATGAGGTACGTTCCGTTCTGGCGCATGGAGGCGAAGGCGTTCTCGGAATCGGCCTGACCGTAGCGGTAACTCAGGACCTTGAGCTCCGGGACATCGGCCTTTATGCGCTCGTAGATGCGCCATGCAACGTCTCCTGTAACGTGCTGAGCTGTTCCGATGGGCAGTTCAATGGTGGCCGATATACGGCCCTCGTCCTCCTGAGGGAAGAATTCCGTACGCATCTTGGGAACGAAGACGTACAGCACCACGCCGAATATCACAACGGCGCCTATCATGATGAGCTTCTTGTGGTTCATGCTCCAGCCTATAAGGCGGGCATAACCGCGGGAAATTACGTCCAGGACCTTGTTCACCGGGCCGAACACAATCCTGTACGCCTTGTTGTTCACGGGCTTGTTGTTCATGAGGAGGGCGCACAGGGTGGGCACCAGTGTAAGGGCCGCCGTTGTGGACACTATCATGATGATGGAAACAATCCAGCCAAGCTGCTTGAACATGATTCCGGCCATACCGGTAATCATGGTAAGAGGCAGGAACACGCACAACATGGTGAGCGTGGATGCAATAACGGAGATACCAACCTCCGCGGTGCCGTGAACGGCCGCCTCCTTGGGCTTTTCTCCCCTTTCCAGATGCGTTGTCACGTTCTCCAGCACCACAATTGCGTCGTCCACCACCATACCTATGGCAATGGCAAGGGCGCTCATGGAGATGATATTGAGGGTGCTTCCTGTTGCAAACAGATAGAGGAGTGACGCAAGCAGGGCAATGGGGATGGAGAGAACCACAATCAGGGTTCCCTTGAGCCTTCCAAGGAAGAGGAACACCACCAGCATAACCACCAGGAAGGTGATCATGATGGTGTCACGGAGGGACTTGATGGTAAGGAGGATGTCCTCCGAATTATCCACGATGGTTGTTATCTTGATATCGGAAGGAAGGTTTCTGGAGATGGTTTTCATCTCATGCTTAATCTTCCTTACAACCTCCACCGTATTGTATCCGGACTGCTTCTGGATGATGATCTGCGCGCCGCGGCTGCCGTTGGTGTAGGACTCCTGGGACTTCTCTTCCAGGGTGTCGTCCACGCGGGCTACATCCCTAAGGTATACTGCCGATCCGCCAAAGTTTCCAAGGACCACGTCAAGAAGTTCCTGAGGGTCCTGGAACTCCTTCTTGATACGGAGCGTATAGGTATCGGAGCCGATATCTATGCTGCCGGAAGGGACGTTACGGTTCTCTGCGGCTATGACCTGTGCGATTGCGGCGATGGAGAGGTGATAGGACTCCAGCTTTGCAGGGTCGCAGTACACCTGGATCTCACGCTTGGGGGCACCGGCAACGGTTACCTGACCTACACCGGATACACGGGCAAGCGGAGTTGCCACTTTGTCGTCCAGGATCTTGTCCAGGGCGCTCACGCTCTGGTTTGCGGTAGCCGACATCATCATGATGGGCATGTCGTCCACGCTGAACTTGAAAAGGTAAGGCAGCGAAGCGCCGTCAGGAAGCTGCTGTGACACCATGTCAAGCTTGTCACGGACGTCGTTGGTGGCCTCGTCTATGTCTGTGCCGTACTCGAACTCCAGCGTGAGGATGGAGATATTCTCACGGGAATTGGAAGTAAGGTTCTTCAGGTTTGCAACACCGTTAAGGGTGTTTTCAAGCACCTTGGTAAGGTTATTCTCAACGTCCTCGGCCGATGCCCCGGGATAGGAGCTCATCACCATGATGGTGTTGGACTCTATTTCCGGGAAATTGTTTACCGGCAGCCTTGTGAGGGCGAAGATACCCAGGATGGCGAAGGCCAGGAATACAAGGCAGGTTGTAACCGGGTGCTCTACCGATGTTCTGTAAATGCTCATAGTACGTTCACCTTGACTCCATCCTTAAGTGCCGACTGGCCCTTTACCACAATGGTGCTTCCGGCTTCAAGGCCGGCGGTAATCTCATATTCCGCTCCAAGGTGACGGCCCACGGTTACGGGAGTGTAACTTACGGTGCCGTCTTCACCCAGCACATAGATGAACCTTGTGCCGGTGCCTTCCTGCTTGACTATGCTCCTGTCAGGAACCACTATGCTGTTGCGGGTGCCGAAGTTCACAGTCACGCGGGCGTACATGCCGGGGCGGAGGACTTTATCGGCATTGGGAACCACAACCTCCGCCTTGAAGGTATGGGTGGCGGCATCGATGGTGGGATAGAGGCGCTCAACCTTGCCCTGGAAGGTCTTTCCGGGGATGGCGTCTACGGTAAGGGACACCTTGTCTCCCTTTTTCACCTTGGTGTATTCGCTCTCGGAGATGCCCACAAGGAGCTTTACGGGAACCACCTGCTGCACTGTGAAGATGGGGGCGCTCATCCCGAACATATCGCCTTTGTCAAAGTTTCTGGCCGATACATAGCCCGTGATGGGGCTGCGGAGGATGGTGTTCTCCTTAACGTTATTGTAATTGGACTTACGGACCTTGTAGCCAAGCTCCGCTGTCTCGAAGTCGCTCTGGGAGACGCCGCCTTCTGCGTAGAGGCTCTTCAGGCGCTCGTACTCAATTTCGTCGTTTTTAACCTGGAGCTCCAGCTGCTCAAGCTGGATGCGGTCCATTTCGGCCAGGACCTGTCCCTTCTGGACGTAGTCCCCTACCTCAACGTTGATCTTGCGGATACGGCCGCCGCTCTGGGGCATGATGTTGTTCACTGCGTATGCCTCAACGGTAGAGGCGTAAACGCTCTCCTGGGGCACCATGCGGGCCTCGGCCACGGCTACTTCCACGTTGGGGATGATCTCTGCGGGAGCCTGTGCTGCGGGAGAATCGGCCTTTTTAGTTCCAAAATTGCCGCATGAGACCGCGGCTGCAAGGGCTGCAAGTATTGCAATTCCTCTTCTATTCATATGTCTTTTCTTCTGTAAAATCGTAACCTAGTGTCTGTTCAAGGCCGGCCTTTGCTACTACAAAGTTGTACACGGCCTGGGCCGCCTGGAGGCGGGTCTGGGTGAGGGTGAGCTCAGTGTTGTTGAGGTCAGTGAGGGTGCTCTTTCCAACCTCGAAGCTCTTGGAGGCAATGTTGTAAGCCTTCTCTGCGCTGGTGAGGGCCTCCTTTGCAGCGTCGTAGGTTTTCATCGCCGTATCCATGGTGGAGAGGCTCTGACGGATGCCTATACGGATCTGACGCTCTGTGTTTTCCCTCTGGAGGTCCAGTTCATCGGCCTGGACGCGGGTCTGCTTTATTGTATGGTAGCGCTGCCCGCCGGAGAAGATGGGGATGTTCAGGGAGAACACCGCCGTAGAGGAAGGCAGCCATTTCCACTGGCTCAGATTGAATTTGTCGCTCTGGGTGTAGTAATTATAGGATATCTGGGCCGATAAAGTGGGAAGGTATGCGTACTGCTGCATCCTTATCTGCTTGGAAAGGATCTCTGCCTGGGCAGCCAGCTGACGGAGCTGGGTGTTGCGGTCAAGGGATGCTTCCGTGCCCTCGTTGATGTCATAGAACATGTGCTCTGCATAGTCCTCAAGGGTGCCCACAACATCCACGGGGCGGTCAAGGTCCAGGCCCATCACGGCTTTAAGCTGCCACAGGGACAGGTAGATGGCGTTTTCTGCGTTGTATACGTTGGGGATTGCGGCGGCAAGGGAACTCTGCGCGCGGGCAAGGTCAAGCTCGGAGGCCTTCTGGACGTTATACCTGCTTTCCGTTGTCTTGAGGTTCTGGGCAGCGTTCTCAAACACTGCGTTGTAAACGTCGTAGGAAGCCTTTGCCATAAGGACGGCGTAGTAGGCCTGCTTCACCTGGGTAACCGTTCCAAGACGGCTTTCACGAGCCTTTTCAACAGCCAGTTCCACCTGGTCTCCGGTGAGGCACAGGCTTTCCCAGAGCTGGGCGTTGACGATGGGCATTGAGGCGCTAAGGCCCAGCTGGACCTGGTTACGGCGGCCCATCTCAATGGGGTCACTGCTGGAGGATGACTTCTCTTCCGTCGTTGGAGCCTGATACGGCACAAAGGGAGTGCTGGTTGCCGTATACAGCTGCTGGATGTAGTACATGATGGGCTCGAAGGCGCTTGTCATCATGGATGCCATGCCGCCACCGCCGCCGCCGGAGGATTCATCGTCAGAGCCAAAGAACACCTTCTGTTTCTGGATGGCGTAGCTGTACATTCCGGTGGCATTGATCTGGGGGAAAAGCGCGCCGTAGGCACCCTTACGGGCATATTTCTGGCGCTGAACCTCCATATCGGCCACCTTTACTGACGTGTTTTCACTGAGGGCTATCTTGAGGGCGTCGTCTAGCGTAAGGATAAGCGTAGAGTCCGCCGCCTCCTGAGGTGAATCCTTATACTGCGCCCACGCCGCGGAAGGCAGCAGAATGGCAAGCATAAGGATCAATTTTTTAACACACATAAAACTAACTGAATAAGCTGGCAATTTACTGCAAAAATCGGGCCCGTGCAGCGTCCATGTCATTCATTCGCTCCCTGTCATTCCGAGCGTAGCTTCCCTGTCATTCCGAGCGTAGCCGAGGAATCTCAAAAATGTATTATATTTGCAGTATGGAAACACTCATTGTACATTGGAATGTGAACCCCGCCATCCTCCATCTCGGCGGCTTTGAACTCAGATGGTATTCACTGCTTTTCGTGAGCGGCTTCATCCTGGGCTGGTTCATCATGAAAAGCTTCTTCAACCGTGAAAAGATAAGCGAGGCCCTCCTGGACCCCATGCTATACATGCTTCTCGTCTGCACCATAGTGGGAGCACGCCTTGGCCACTGCCTGTTCTATGAGCCGGATTACTATCTGGCACCTTTCTTCCAGATGTTCGGAGGCACCGTTTCCCCCCAGGTAGCAGCCCGCGGTATGACCAACTGGCAGGCATTCTGGGAAATCTTCATGCCCTGGAAAGGCGGCCTTGCAAGCCACGGCGGCACCATCGCCATCATCCTTGGTATCATCTGGTACGCCCGTAAGTACGGTCCCGCAAACGGCTTCGACTTCGTGTGGGTCATTGACCACAT
>OMQK01000094.1 GCA_900313205.1 uncultured Bacteroidales bacterium
TTCCGGATAGATTATCTTATAGTAAGGCGTTTCTATGGAGTACCAGCGAAGATAACCTGGGTCGTCGCCGGTTAGCACAAACTGAGCGCGGGCAGGAACAACCGCCCATAAAAGAAGCGCAAGTATGAGGAGTTGTCGCTTCATCGGCCTCCTAGCGGAAGAATCTTTCAAGCCATTCCCCGTTAACCTCGGAAAAGCCCTCTGAAGGCTTTACGGCAGGGTTTCGGGAGATGATGCCGCGGGCATCTTCATACACGTTGAAACCCACGTTCACAAGTTGCATGTTCCCTTCCAGCGGGAATGCAAACACAAGGTCGTGGTCCGCGCCTTCCGTGCGAAGGAATTTGAGGCGGGCATCGGCCGCCGCGGGATTTTTGGCCGATAACTCCCTCCTGGTCACCCACTTGCACATCTCTATGGTGGTGTCTTCCAGGCCGGCATCGGCAATATTTATCTTCTCTATAAGCTCTCCAACCTCGCGGACAACGCGGAGAGTATAGCCCTCAAGCCCTTTTACCGCCTCCTGGGCCTCTGAGGATGGTTCCGCCGTGCCGGGGAGAAGCCACAGCATGAGCCTGGCGGAAGGGTCATGGTAAAGGGTTTCAGAGACCGCCACGCTGCGCCTTCCGCAGTACGGGCACTCCCAGATAAAAAGGGAACCGTCCCTGACCCGGCTTTTGAGTTCCGGGTCAAGGGCGGTGTTGATGCTGCGGGGGATAGAAACCTCCGTGCTCTTCCCGCAATTACTGCAGTTTGCGAGCGCCATCGGAAATAACTACCTCGTAAATCTTTGGAGCGTGGCCGAATTTTGCGGTGAACTGCTCCTTGGCGGCCTTGATGAAGCCGTCATAGAGCTCATCTTTCACCAGGTTGATGGTGCAGCCGCCGAAGCCGCCGCCCATGACGCGTGAACCGGTAACGTCCATCTTGCGGGCAAGCTTGTTGAGGAAATCAAGCTCTTCGCAGGATACCTCATAGAGCCTGCTGAGGCCGAAGTGAGTCTGGTACATCATCTCGCCAACGGTCTCGTAGTCGTCTCTTTCAAGGGCGTCGCACACATCCAGAACCCTCTGGACCTCTCCAATCACGTATTCTGCGCGAAGGAAGTCTTCCTGAGAGATCTTGTCACGGACCTCATCCAGCCACAGACGCTTTGCATCTGAGAGGAAATCTACCTCAGGATGCAGTTTCTTAATCTCTGCAGCGGCTTTTTCGCAGCTTTCACGGCGCTTGTTATAGGCGCTGGAAGCAAGTTCATGCTTTACGCAGGAGTCAATGAGAACAAGCTTGTAGCCCTTGGGGTGGAACGGGAAATATTTGTACTCACCGGTTTTGCAGTTAAGGCGGATAAGGGCGCCTTCCTTACCGAAGATGGAGGCAAACTGGTCCATGATGCCGCACTTCACACCGCAGTAATTGTGCTCTGTGCTCTGGCCGATCTTTGCCAGTTCAAATTTCTCAATCTTGTTGTCCCAGATATCGTTGAGGGCATATGCAAAGGTGCTTTCAAGGGCGGCCGATGAACTAAGGCCTGCGCCAAGGGGAACGTCGCCGGCAAAAACGGCGTTGAAGCCTTCCACCTTGCCGCCGCGCTTGAGTGTTTCACGGCATACGCCAAATACGTAGCATGCCCATGCTTCCTTGGGTTTGTCCTCTTCCTTGAGGCCGAACTCCGACATCTGGTCAAAATCAAGGGAGAAAACCTTCACTTTGTCCGTTCCGTTGGGCTTGATTGCAGCCATGATGCCAAAATTGATGGCGCCGGGGAACACATAACCGCCATTGTAGTCAGTGTGCTCACCAATGAGGTTGATTCTGCCTGCCGATGCATAGACGGGAGCCTCTTCACCGAAGAGAGCCTTGTACTTTTCCTGAATTCTGGTTTTCATATTTAGAGTTTTAGTGTTTATTTCTTGTATCATACAAATATAATCATTTTTTCCTTTCCCTCCACCCATATTGTAATGCCGATTGGGTGGAGGTTATTTATCTCTGTATCTGGTACTTACAAGATCTTTTGGGATTACCAGTAATCCCAAACAACTTCACAATCGCCTGATTTACAGCGCATTAACCTCCACTGGCATCCGCAGCCTTTCCTACCTTTGCACCATGAAAACACTGTTATTAGCATTCTTCCTGCTTGCAGGTCACTCCGACACCCTCAACGTAATGTTCTGGAACCTAGAGAACTTCTTTGATTACAGAAACGACTCCACAAGCGTCTCTGATGCCGATTTCTCTCCCCGCGGCTCCCGCCACTGGACCAAGAAACGCTTTTACGCTAAGTGTAACGCCGTGGCTAAGGGCATCCTCTGGGCATCGGCCCGGAATGGCGCGGTGCCGGATGTAATCGGCCTAGCAGAAATTGAAAACGCGTTTGTACTACGGCGCCTGACACAAGCCACTCTCCTTAGAAAACTGGATTACAAGATCATTCACTTTGACTCTCCGGACCGTCGCGGGATTGATGTTGCGCTGCTTTACCGTGGCCTTAAGCCGCTGGACTCCCATCCTGCACACATTTATAACGCCGATTCCACCATAATGGCCACCAGAGATATCCTGATTGCAAGCTTCACAACGCAACAAGGAGACACGGCAGCGTTCCTTGTGAACCATCACCCGTCGAAATTTGGCGGTGCGGCGGCATCTGAGGCACGGAGGAACATTGCCGTGGAACGTTTAAAACAACTTGCCGATTCACTGCAAACGCTTGGAATCCAGAAGATTATAGCTATGGGAGATTTCAACGACACCCCGGGAAACCCAGTGTACCACAAACTGGAACCAGCCTTGTGGAACAAAGCAGAAGAGTTCTATAAAAAGGGATACGGCACCATCAAATATGACGGCAAATGGGAACTGATAGATATGTTCTTCACATCCAGCGCCATAAATAATGCAGAAATGGAGATTTTGTATATCCCATTTCTGCAAACTAGGGATAAGGCGGCCACAGGAACCAAACCGTTACGCACATACTCCGGTCCAAGATACCTTGGAGGAGTTTCAGACCATAACCCCATATGGTTATGGGTGGAGCTTAAATAATTGATATATAATAAGTTACACGGTTATTTGGGAAAACCAGTAATCCCAAATAACCGCGTAAATAACTGAACGCCAATGCTTTAAGCTCCACCGCATCGGCATTACGAAGGGGGTGGGTTAGACGTTGAAGAGGAAGTGCATTATGTCACCGTCCTGCACAACGTAATCCTTACCCTCGATGCCCATTTTACCGGCAGCACGTACGGCGGCTTCCGTGCGGTACTGCACAAAGTCCTCATACTTGATAACCTCCGCACGGATAAAGCCGCGCTCGAAGTCCGTGTGGATGACACCTGCGGCACGGGGTGCCTTGTCTCCGGCCTTGATGGTCCAGGCGCGGCATTCATCGGCCCCGGCGGTAAAGAAAGTCCTGAGGCCGAGGAGTTTGTAGGCGCCCTGGATAAGACGCACCACGCCGGATTCCTCCAGGCCAAGCTCCTCCAGGAACATCTGGCGGTCCTCGTATTCTTCAATTTCTGCAATCTCCGCCTCCGTCTTGGCGGCAATCACCAGAACTTCAGCGTTCTCAGAAGCCACTGCCGCACGAACCGCATCAACATAGGCGTTTCCGGATACGGCCGATGCCTCGTCCACATTGCAGACGTACATTACCGGCTTATTGGTGATGAGGAAAAGGTCATGGGACATCTGCTCCTCTTCAGCGTTTTCAAGCGTAACGGTGCGGCAGGAAAGGCCCTTAAGAAGCGCTTCACGATACCTAAGAAGCAGCCCAAGAAGCTTTTTAGCCTCTTTATCACCTCCGGTAGTTGCCATCTTTTCCACCTTCTTGATACGGTTTTCCACCGTTTCAAGGTCCTTGATCTGAAGCTCAGTATCCACAACTTCCTTATCACGGACAGGGTCTACGGAACCGTCCACGTGGGCAATATTTCCGTCGTCAAAGCAGCGGAGGACGTGAAGGATGGCATCCGTCTCACGGATATTTGCAAGGAACTGGTTGCCAAGGCCCTCGCCTTTTGATGCGCCCTTCACAAGGCCCGCAATATCCACAATCTCAACGGTTGCGGGAACGGTACGTTTGGGCTGACAAATGTCCGTAAGCACCTCAAGACGCTTATCCGGCACGTTTGTAGAGCCAACGTTGGGATCAATGGTGCAGAAAGGATAGTTTGCGCTCTGGGCCTTTGAGGAACTGACGCAATTAAAAAGAGTAGACTTGCCCACATTGGGCAAGCCTACTATTCCACATTTTAGTGACATAGACTACTAATAAAATCTTGCACGATTGTCTTCCACGACCTTTTCAGTCATCAGAGGCATAAGCATCTGGCTGTGATAGGACTCAATGCGGGACTGGGCGGCCTTGGCGTCTTCCTCTGTGAAGAATGAAGCCTCATCACGACCGTTAACCTGAAGCACATAGGTTCCCATTACGCCAGCGACAGGGCCGGTGATTTCACCTTCCTTGGCGGCTGCCACGGCACCCACGAATGCGGGCTCGGTGGTAGGAGCGGAATTGGTGGAGAACGTTACGTCTGAAAGGGTGGAAACAGTGGCACCAAGAACCTCTGCAATAGCACCCAGAGAGGTGAGGCCGGCAATCTTTGCGCCCACTTCCTCTGCACGCTTTGCGGAGCACTTCTCACGGTAGATCTCATTGCGGATGGGCTCTGCAACCTCTGCAACAGGGGTGTAGCCTTCCTTATGAGCATCCTTGATACCAACCACAAAGAAGTAGTTGTTGTCTACGGTGATGATGCCAGAAGCCTTTCCGGGCTTGTTGTCAAATGCCCAGCGGGTGATTTCCTTTGCATGGCCGATAGAACCGTAGGTGTCGGTTCCCTCGTTGATGCTCATGCTGCGGGAATAAGTACCTGTGGAATCACATGCAGCCTTGTAGTTGTCATACTTGCCAGCGGCACGTACTGCAAGGATATTGGCCTTGTTGTAAACTGCTGCATAGGTTTCCTTGCTGGGAAGGGTGGCTTTCTCGAAGATGGCAACCTTCTTCTTTGCAACGGGCTTGGTAGCCTTCACGGCCTCAACGATGTGAACACCATACTGGGTGCTCAGGATCATGGGCTTGCCGATAGCAGCGCTGAGGACGGGCTCGAAGCCGGGGATAACGGCATTCTGGGTCATCCAGCCAAGGTTACCCTGCTCTCCGTCAAAGGCATTACCCTTATCTGCTGAATAGAGGGTGGCCATGGTGGAGAAGTTGGCCTTGTTCACCAGAGGAAGGAGGCTGTCTGCGAGATGACGTGCATCTGCACCCTGGAACATGATGTGGCGTACATACACTGAATCAGGGACGTTGCCGGTTTCCATGATGCGTGCTGCATAGAAGCTGCTGCCGCTCTGGTAAACAGGGGAAACACCGCTCTTGTTGGCGCTTACAAAAGCGTCTACGTCACGGTTTACGCTGCGGAGGTCTCCGTCCTTGTACCAGCGGTCTTCCCACTGGCGGTCAGAGTTGCGCTGCAGGAAAGCACGCATGGACTCTGTGGAAGCGAATTCATCGTAAAGCTTTACGAATTCCTCGTTCTGGGCGGCAATGTCCGTAGCTGAAGGGGTAACCTCGAACACTGCGTATTCGATGTCACGGGCAGCCTTGCGCTTGTAATTCTCCTTGTGGGCCTTGTAGAAAGCCTTTACCTCAGAGTCTGAGATAACGATGGAGGAATCCTTGGGGAAGTAAGTATTGGGCTCCATCACAAAGCTTACGGTAGCAGCGGTGTTACCCTCTGCAACTGCATTTTTAACCTCCAGGCTGTTCATGTAGGAAGATCCCAGGAACAGGGCGTTGTACTTCTCCGTGTAGCGGTTGGTACGCACTGCGTTCTGGATGTAGTTACGCACCAGGAGACCGTTGTAGTCCTCTGAGGTCTGCTCCATGAAATCGCGCACACGTACGGGTGAGAACTCTCCGTTCTCATCCATGAACATACCGGAAGAAGCCACGATAGGAGAGAGGTTTTCACCTACAAACATATCAATTTCCTCCTGCTGTCCTACGCGGATGCCTGCGTTCTGGATGGTGGGGATAACCTGGTAACGCTCTACCAGTTCCTGCCATGTCATCTCACGGACCTGCTTCTGGGCCTGCTCGCTGGAAGCGGACTGACCGGTGAGCATTTCACGTACCTGGGCGTTCTGCTTTACCTCCTGCTCAAAGTCAGTGTAGGTGATGCGTTTGCCGTTAATCTTGCCGACATCATACTTTGTTGAAGCAGACTGGATGGTCTGGATAATGTCGGACGGGTTCACAAGGAAGAGTAAAAGACCGAAGGCAATGATGAGCGATGCTCCAATGCCAAACTTAGTTCTAATGGTCTCAAGTGCTGCCATTTTTATGCGAATTTTTAATTATAATCAGTATAAGGGCTGCAAAGTTAGCATTTTTCTGCGGAAATACCACTATTT
>OMQK01000037.1 GCA_900313205.1 uncultured Bacteroidales bacterium
CTTTTCAACCGGGCCGATGAACTTGGTATGCCGGCCCTTGCCATTACGGAGCATGGCAACATGTACGGCGTCAAGGAGTTCTTCAAATTTGCAAAGAAGCACCCCAATGTGAAGCCTATCATCGGCTGTGAAATCTATGTTTCCAAAGGTGACCACAGGCTCAAGGAAAAGGGTTATTATCACCTCATACTCCTGGCCAAGAACTACACCGGTTACCTCAACCTAGTGAAGATTGTGTCGGAGGGCCATATCAACGGTATGTACTACAGGCCCCGTGTGAGCCATGAGATCATTGAGAAATACCATGAGGGCCTCATCTGTTCATCGGCCTGCCTTGCCGGTGAGATTCCGCGCCTTATCATGGCTCATGACGATGCCGGCGTTGAAAAGGCCATAGAGTGGCACAAGAGGGTGTTTGGGGAGGACTATTACCTTGAGGTAATGAAGCACCCCACTGAGGTTCCGGGCCTTTCCAATGACCTCTATGAGCAGCAGTGCTACTACACGGAGGAGATTTTTAAACTGGCCGATAAACACGGCATCAAGGTCATTGCCACCAACGACGCCCACTTTGTGAGAAAGGAGGACGGCCCGGTCCACGACCGCCTCATCTGCCTTACCACCAACTCCTTCATCGATGACCCCCAGCGTCTCCGCTACACCCAGCAGGAGTACATCAAGACAGAGGAGGAGATGGCGGCTCTGTTCCCGGACCACCCTGAGGCCCTTGCCAACACCCTTGAGGTTGCAGACAAAATAGAGACCTATTCCATCGACAGGGACCCCGTGCTGCCGGTCTATGAGATTGACCCGGCCTTCATGGCCCAGATAGACAAGTACCTGGAGGAGTACAAGGACGTAATAGATGCAGGCCGATGCGACAAACACGGCACCTATCGCGGAGACGGCTTCTGCCATTCCGTAGCCTACCTCTGCCACCTTACATATAAAGGCGCGCATGAGCGTTACGGGGAAACCCTAACCCAGGAGCAGTCAGAGCGCATAGACTTTGAACTCAAGACCATCTGCCGAATGGGCTTCCCGGATTATTTCCTCATAGTCCAGGACTACATTGCCGCATCTCGCGCAATGGGCTCCATGGTGGGCCCTGGCCGTGGAAGTGCCGCAGGTTCCGTTGTGGCCTACTGCCTCAAGATCACCAACCTTGACCCCATCAAGTACCAGCTCCTGTTTGAGCGTTTCCTCAATCCGGACCGTATCAGTATGCCGGATATAGACGTTGACTTCGAGGACCTCACAAAGGCTCACCAGTACGTTGAGGACAAGTACGGCGCATCCCACGTGTCCCGTGTCATCACCTTTGGTACAATGGCCGCCAAAAGCGCCATCAAGGACGTTGCCCGTATCTCCCACGTGAGCATTGATGAAAGTAACCGCCTCACCAAGATGGTCCCGGACCGCCTTTCTGAGAAAAAGGAGAAGGAATACCCCTTCAACCCCAAGCTGGATGAGCTTAAGCCAGGTTTCAAGGTGGTTGAAAAGGAGGTTGACGGCGTTAAAAAGACCTTCCAGAAGGGTATGGAGGACGTCGATGTCAAGATTAACCTGAAGAACTGCTACCGGCTTGTTCCGGAGTTCATTGAGGAGCTTAAGAACGGCCCGGAAATCAATAAGGAGGTCCTGAAATACGCCCAGGCCCTGGAAGGCTGCGTAAGGCAGGTTGGAATGCACGCCTGCGCCACTATTATCGGCCGTGGAGACCTTACGGAATATCTTCCCATCACCCTTTCCCAGGATAAGGATACGGGCCTTTATGTGCGTACTTCCCAGTACGACGGCCACTACATTGAGGATGTGGGTATGCTCAAGATGGACTTCCTTGGCCTCATTACCCTCCAGATCATCCATAACTGCCTGGACCTCATCAAGGAGCACCACGGGGAGGATATCGACATAGAGGCCATCCCCATTGACGACAAACCCACCCTTGAACTCTATGGCCGCGGTGACACCACCTCCGTGTTCCAGTTTGAATCGGAAGGCATGAAATCCTGGCTCCAGAGGCTGAAGCCGGAGCGTTTTGAGGACCTCATCGCCATGAACGCCCTGTACAGGCCCGGCCCCATGGATTATATCCCGGACTTCGTAGCCCGTAAGCAGGGAGAGCAGAAGATAGAGTATGACCTTCCGGAGATGGAGGAATACCTTCAGGACACCTACGGCGTCACTGTGTACCAGGAGCAGGTGATGCTTCTGTCCCAGAAACTTGCCGGTTTCACCAAGGGTGAGGCCGATAAACTCCGCAAGGCCATGGGTAAGAAGCAGATAGACATCCTGAATTCCCTCAAGGACAAGTTCATGACGGGAGGCAAGGCCAACGGCCACCCGGAGAAAGTCCTGGACAAGATCTGGAAAGACTGGGAGAAGTTTGCCCAGTATGCCTTCAACAAGTCCCACGCCACGTGCTACGCCTGGGTGAGTTACCAGACCGGCTGGCTCAAGGCCCATTATCCGTCGGAATTCTTCGCCTCCTGCCTCAACAGCGCAAAGTCCATGGAGGAAACCGTGAAGATAATGGACGACTGCAAGAGCCACGGTATCAAGATCCTTGGCCCGGATGTCAATGAAAGTTCCGGCCAGTTCACGGTAAATGCCAGGGGAGACGTCCGTTTTGCCCTCAGTTCCATCAAGGGATTCGGTGGCAATATTGTGGATGCAATTGTTAAGGAACGCGACGAAAACGGCCTCTTCTCAGATGTTTATGACTTTGTGGAGAGGATGAGTGGCTGCGTGAACCGCAAGAGCTTTGAAAACCTAGTGAACTCAGGCGCGCTGGACAGCTTCGGCCATCCCCGCGGGATGTACTTCCTTCCCGGGAAGGGCGGCGGAGACCTCTTCATTGACCAGATCACCCGCTACGGAGACCTTTACAAGAACGACTCCGTTCAGGCCGGCGCATCCCTCTTTGGAGATGCAGAGGAAATGAAGCCGGAGCGCCCGGGTCTCCCCGAAGGCGTTCCCAACGTGGATATAATGGAGGAACTCCAGAGGGAGAAGGACCTTGTGGGGATGTACCTGAGTTCGCATCCGCTGGACCGCTATGACTTTGAGATAAAGAATTTCGCCACCTGCAAGATAAATGACCTTCAGGATCTGATTGCCGATTGCGACTCCAAGAAAAAGACAGCCAAGGTGTCCATTGCCGGCATTGTAACGGATTTCAAGCAGCTCACCACAAAGGCGGGGAAACCCTATTCACGCACCATGCTGGAAGACTATTCCGGCTCCTTTGAGCTAACCCTCTTTGGCAAGGACCATGAGGTGTTCATGCAGTATATGCAGCCAAAGGCCACCCTGTTCCTTGAAGGTGAGATAGCAGAGAAATACTTCCTGAAGCCGGAAGAAAAGGCGCAGGGTAAACCCGCGCCTCCGTACGTATTCAAACTCCGTAAGGTCACTCTCCTTGGCAATGTGGCCGAAGACCTCCTTGGCGGCTTCTCAATGGATATTACCACTCCTATGCTCACAGACAAGTTCCGTAAGGACCTTGTGAATGTGGTGAAGCACCATAAGGGCAATATCCCCCTCACGCTGTATCTCTATGACCCCGGGACCCGCTACCGCATACAGTTCTACTCCAAGAAGTTCCAGGTAGCCGTCACCTCGGAGTTCATCCGTGACCTCCACGCCATCGGCATAGAGCATTACGAGGTTGTGAAGAAGTAGTCGCCGCGCATCACTGACAATTTGGCAGAAAACCTCTAACGGAACGGAGATTGATTCTATCCATGGCACAAGGAGGACAAAACTATGGATCAGAACAACAATAATAATCAATCTTTCCTGCAGAGGTTTGCAATAAACCTCAACGAACGTGCTGCGCAGGGGAAACTGGACCCGGTGATTGGCCGTGACGACGAAATCCGCCGCGTGCTCCAGATCCTTTCCCGCCGCACCAAGAACAACCCTATCCTGGTTGGTGAACCGGGTGTGGGTAAAACCGCAATATCTGAAGGCATCGCCCAGAACATCGTGAACGGGCAGGTGCCTGAAAACCTGAAATCAAAGAAGGTATACTCCCTGGATATGGGCGCGCTCATTGCGGGCGCAAAGTATCAGGGTGAGTTTGAAGAGCGTCTGAAGGGCGTTGTGAAGGAAGTTGTGGACAGCGCCGGTGAGATAATCCTTTTCATCGATGAAATCCACACGCTTGTTGGCGCGGGCCGCACCAGCGGCGCAATGGACGCATCCAACATCCTGAAACCGGCCCTTGCCCGCGGTGAGCTCAGGACCATCGGCAGCACCACCCTTGATGAATATCAGAAGTATTTTGAGGCCGATAAAGCCCTGGAGCGCCGTTTCCAGATGGTGATGGTGGATGAGCCCAGCCCGGCTGAGTCCATTGCCATCTTGCGTGGCCTTAAGGAGCGCTATGAGAACCACCACAAGGTGCGCATTGAGGACGACGCCCTCATAGCGGCCGTGAACCTCTCCCACCGTTACATAACCAGCCGTTTCCTTCCGGACAAGGCCATAGACCTTGTGGACGAGGCAGCATCCAAACTCCGCCTGGAGATGAACTCCGTGCCGGAGCCAATCGATGACCTTAACTCCGCCATCCGCCAGAAAGAAATTGAGCGTGAGGCAATCAAGCGTGAGGGAGCATCGGCCAAGATGGATAAACTTGAGGCCGAACTAAAGGACCTTCAGGCAAAGCGTGATGAGCTTATGAAGCGCTGGAACTCGGAGAAGGAGATCCTGGAAGGGCTCCAGACCTCCCGCCAGAGCCTTGAAGACCTTGCCATCCAGGCCAAGCAGGCCGAAAGGACCGGCGACTACGCAAAGGTTGCAGAGATCCGCTACGGCAAGATGGCGGCAACGCAGAAGAAGATAGACGAACTCACCGCAAAGGCGGAGGCTATCAAGGAACCAATTGTCACAGAGGCGGTTACACCGGAAGACATAGCTGAGGTTGTAGCCAAATGGACCGGCATCCCCGTAAAGCGTATGCTGGAAAGTGAGAAGGAAAAACTCCTCCGTATGGAACAAGAACTCCATAAGAGGGTTGTGGGCCAGGACGCCGCCATAAAGGCTGTGGCCGATGCAGTGCGCCGTAACCGTGCCGGCCTCAGCAACGAGAAGCGTCCTATCGGCAGTTTCCTCTTCATGGGTACAACCGGTGTGGGTAAGACAGAGCTTGCAAAGGCCCTTGCAGAGTTCCTCTTCAACGACGAGAACATGATGACGCGTATTGATATGAGCGAATATCAGGAGCGTCATACCGTGAGCCGTCTTGTGGGTGCGCCTCCGGGATACGTTGGCTACGATGAAGGCGGCCAGCTCACTGAGGCGGTGCGACGTAAACCCTATTCCGTAGTGCTTCTGGACGAGATAGAGAAGGCCCACCCGGACGTTTTCAACGTGCTCCTGCAGGTGCTTGACGACGGCCGCCTCACGGACAACAAAGGCCGCACCGTGGACTTCAAGAACACCATCCTCATCATGACCTCCAATGCAGGGGCCGATATAATCCAGTCCTACATGGAGCGTCTCCCGGAGGTAAACGGCATTGATATGGATGCCCTCACAAAGCGCCGTCAGATGCTGGACGAGTGCTCCTCCCGCGTCCTGGATGTCCTGAAGCAGACCGTCCGTCCGGAGTTCCTTAACCGTATCGACGAAATCATAATGTTTGACCCTCTCACCAAGGCCGATATCCGGGACATCCTGCACCTGCAGGAGGAAGAGCTCCGTAAACGCCTCCAGGACAGCGGCATAAGCGTAGAGTTCACCCAGGCCTTTGAAGACCATATGGTAGAGAAGGGCTACGATCCCGCATACGGCGCCCGCCCCGTGAAGAGGGTTATGCAGCGTGAACTTGTGAACCTCCTTGCCAAGGCCATCCTTGACGGCACGGTCCACAAAGACAGCGTTGTCCACGTGGACGCCCTTGGCGGCGAGGTTGTGGTGCGATAAACGCTACCCTCCGAAACTTAAACAGCACCACCCCCGCCCAGAAGGCCTTCTGGCAGGGGGTGGTGTCGTTTACCCCCTGTTGCTGAAGTGGGGTAAAAGACAAAATCGGCCCTACACGGCCCAAACTGCGGTTTAACTTTCGGAAAACCAGGCCCTTGGCGGCGAGGTTGTTGTGCGATAGCCCCTGGCGCATAAGCCTCAATCAATCAGCCACTTATAGAAAATCGGGTGCACCGTGCGGTGCACCCGAGAATTCGTAAAACGCTGTGAACCAGGCGTTTATGTGCCAGGTGGCGAATCCTTATTTCACCAGCTTGAAGCCAATGCGGAATTGGTCGTAGCCGTCGGCAAGACCAGCGATGGCCTTGATTTCTGAGGACTTTTCACCAAGCTGCTTGGAAACCTTCTTCATGAAATCCAGAAGTTTGTCGGCGGTGAACAGCATCTTGGCGCCGTTAAGGCTGCTCTCAAGGGTGCCGGTCATGCACAGGAACTTCATGGTCTTTCCAAAGGTGAGGGTAACGGTCTTTTCTCCATCACCAACCTTGTAAGTGCCGGGGAGTGCCAGGGGGCCGCAGTTGAGGACAAAGCTGTTGTCTTCTGCATTGAATGTGAAGGTCATTGCACCGGGCTTGATGCCAATCTTTGCAAGATATTCATCGGCTTTGGATTCCATACCTGCGGTAACGGCAGTGCCGGCGAGGTTGGTGAGGACATTGCCCTCTGAGCTTGAAGCGGAGCATGCTACGCCATTATAGGTGTAGGTGCCGTTGAGGCTGACGGGAGCGCTGTAAACTGTGCCGGCGAGGCCGGTGAGGATGTTGCCCAGGGTGCTGAGTGTAGCATCTGAATTCTGGTTGTTTCCGCCGCCAAGGAGGCCGCCGAGGAGGCCCTGTGCGGGAGCGGTGGCAACGAATGCCACTGAAAGTGCGATAACGCTGAGGATTTTCTTCATGATATTATGTGATTTAATCAGTTTCCGTCCGTAAATATAAGAATTTTTATTCATTTTCGTCGGCCCAGCCCTGGGCTTTTACCGGAAATTCAACGCCTTCCGGGGTAACAAGGACCGTTCCGGCTTCCGGCTGGGCAAGATGGCCGATAATATCAAACGTCTGGAACTCCCGCCTGAATTTCTCCAGGTGCAGGATAGGAACCACAAACAAAAGGCGGTTGTCGTCGCCGCCGTTCATTGCGGCCGATACAGGGTCCAGGTCCAGTTCCTTTCCAAGTTGGAAACTTCCGCCCTCGAAGGGGATCTTATCGGCATAAACCTTTGCCCCAAGGCCGCTGTCGCGGGTGAGCCTCTTCAGGGTATCGGCCAGCCCGCGCGTTACAAAATAGCCGTAGGAAGGGTAGATTTCAACGTCCTCCAGGCGCTCCACTACAGAGGCTTCAAGTTCCGGACGCAGATAATCTCCCACCAGCATCTTGTACTGACTCATATCCGGCTGCGTGCCCTTTTCCGCAAACTCCTTTGCGCCCCTTTCAAGCACCTGCAGGCCAAGGAAAGCGGCTCCCAGGGCTCCTGAAACGCAGATGAGGTCCTTGCTCTTTGCCGCCATCCGGCGCTTCCCCGTAAGGGCCGATGTCTCACCCGTAGCGCTCATACTCACGTAAAGCCCGTTCTGGGACGGCTGGAGGTCCAGGTTCACGGCCTCGAAGCCATGCTCCTTTGCTGCCACCGTTATCCCCATCCAGAGGTCCTTTACCTGCGGAAGGTCCAGTTTGGCCGATACCCCAAGTATCACGTTCAGGAGTTTTGGCCTTGCCAGGGCGGCGTAAAGCTCACCCACAACGCCCACCACGCATTTATAGCCCAGGTGCTTCAGGGGGAAATACACCAGATTGAAATCTGGCCCCTCCAGGTACATCCTGGAAGCCGTAATGATGCTTCCGCCCTTGGAGGAGTAACTGAGCCCGCTCACGGGGTTATACGCAGAGAGGCGGTAGAGCTGGTCTATCGCCTCTATTTTTCCTATTTCAGAGAAAGATTCTGCCATAATTAACAATGTTCAGTTTGCAAATATAAGAAAAATACCGCAGTGATGTTTGGATATTTTTGTACCTTTATGGGGTAAAAAAGCGCAAGCGCCTATGAAAAAACTAGTAACCTTACTCGCCGTGCTGCTTCCGGTAGCAGCGGCATTCGCTCAGGAAAAAGACCCTCAGCTTGAGGCGGAATACGCCCAGCGCATCTTCCGCGCTGGCGTGAACATGGACCCGTACGAATACCTTCCCGGGCCGCAGACACCTGCCCCAAAGGGATACAAGCCCTTTTATATCAGCCATTACGGCCGTCACGGTTCACGGAGCAACTGGGCGGGGACGGAGTATGCCGCCATTCAGCGCAAATACCGTGATGCCCATAATGCGGGCATACTCACCCCCGAAGGAGAGGCCGTGAGGGAGCAGATAGACCTCCTCATAAAATACCACGACAATATGGACGGCCGCCTCACCTACCTTGGCACGCAGGAGCACCGCCAGATTGCCGCTCGTATGTACAAAAACTACAGGCGCGTGTTCCATAACGGCAGCAAGAAGATCTCCGCCCGTTCCAGCACCGTGCAGCGCTGCATCATTTCCATGTGCGCCTTCACCGGGGAACTCATGGAAAGGGAAGACGGACTGGACATACACTGGGATACTGGCTCTGAACTTATGAAAATCCTTTCCACGGATGACCCCCGCTGGGTGAGGGAAGGCACATGGGCCATCCTTGAACGCCAGAGGGCCGCCCACGTGCCGGACACCACCGCCTTCAAGAACAAGATATTCTCAGACCCCGTAAAGGGCCGCCGGATATGCGGAGACCCCATTGAAATGATGCAGGAAACCTATGATATGGCAACCGGCACCGCCGCCTTCCAGATGCCGGAAACCCTTTACCGCGTGTTCTCCATGGATGAACTTTACTGGTATGCCCAGGCGCTCAATATGGAGTTCTACCTCACCCAGTGCAACAGCAAGCCCTTCGGAGACGCCCGTATGGAATCCGTGCAGCCACTGGCGGAGGATGTGATTGAAAAGGCCGATGCCGCAATCGCTACCGGAGAATATGCCGCAGACCTTCGTTTCGGCCACGACTACCAGCTTCTGGCCTTCTCCTCCTGGCTGGGGGTTGAAGGCGTAGGAGAGCGCCTTGACGCGGAGGAATGCGCAAACTGGCCAGGCTGGAAGTACACCCCCTTCGCCGGCAACCTGCAGCTCATATTCTACAGGAACAAAGCCGGCGACGTGAAGGTAAAAGTGCTCCTGAATGAGCGAGAATCCAAGGTTATCGGCCTTGAAGGCTTCCCGTACTACGACTGGAAAGACATCAGGGCCCGTCTTATGGAAAAGGCAAGATGAGGCTTATCTTCATGGGAGATTTCTCCGAGCAGTTTCCAAACCGGATACTGCGCGGAATCCGAAAATATTCCCAGGAGGCCGATGAACCCTGGGTGGTATGTACAATGCCGTCTTCCTACAGGGAAACCCACTGTTTTGAAGACTTCCTTGCCTGGGCGCAGAAATGGCGCGCAAACATAGTCCTTGCCCCTTTCAACCCCGATGACCCCGTGGAGAAATTCCGTGAAAACGGCATTGTGGCCATCTCCATGGACCATATCCGCCCCTTACCCCAAATCCCCAGCCTCACCTCGGACTACCACAGGACGGGTGAGATGGTGGCAACCCGTTTCGTGGCCAGCGGGTACCGAAATTTTGCCTTTTTCGGGTACCACGGAGTGGTCTGGAGCGACGGCCGAAGGGAGGGATTCGTGGACTACCTTGACTCCCAGGGCCTCAAGGACTATTATGAGGAGGGAGTGAGGATACGGACGGACGTCCTCTGGAGTTATGACGAGGCAAAACTGGGATACTGGCTCCTGTCCCTCCCGAAGCCAGTCGGGATTATGGCCTGCGACGACACCCAGGCAAATATCCTCCTTGAGTGTTGCAACACTTTTGAGATAGCCGTTCCAGGAGAGATTGCCGTGATAGGGGTGGACAATGACGATGTACGCTGCACCATGACCCAGCCGCAGCTCTCTTCCGTGGATGTGGATATGGAAGGCGGGGGCTATGCCGTGGCCTCAATGGCCGCCCGTATGGTAGAAGACCCCTCTTACAAGGGTGAGAATATAGTGATGCAGCCCCTTGGAATTGTGACAAGGCAGTCTTCCGGAATAGTTGTGACGGGAGACAGGTCCGTCCAGGAAGCCATACGTTTCATAGCGGAGAACCCACGCCGTAAAATTCAGGTTTCAGATGTCCTCTCCCACGTCCCCATGTCCCGCCGTTCCCTTGAACAGCGCTTCCTGAAAGCCACGGGATTAAGCGTCTACGAGTTCATCACAAAGGTCAGGATGGACACCTTCGCGGAGCTTCTGCTTACTACCACGGACACGGTTTCCCAGATAGCCGCACTTATGGACGAGCCCGATACAAAAAGCATCTCCCGGCGCTTTGCGGCCATCAAAGGATGCACCCCCCGGGAGTATAGGCGTAAATATTTGCGTAAAATGAGTGAATAAATACGCAAATTTCCCCTTTGTGCGCGTGCGTGAAAGCTATTTTTGCATTAGCTAACCACAAAACTGCATAACATTGAAACACGCGCGCTTCATTATGTGTTCACTGTCTTTCTTTGCATTCCTGTTTTCCGGCTCATCGGCTGCCTTTGGCGCCTCCGATGAACTGAAAGACTGGACGCTCAGAAAAGACGGAGACAAAACCTCCTACAAAGTTACCGTTCCCTGCACCGTTGCCGGCGCCCTCAACCAGGCCGGAGTCTTTGGGGAAAACGTCCTGGATGAGGACCGATACTCAAAACTTGACAAAACTCCCTTCGACTCCCCTTGGATCTACACCACTTCCTTCAAGACACGCAAGGGCCTCAGGCACGTCCTCCGTTTCGACGGCCTCAACTATTACGCCGACGTAGAACTTAACGGAAAACTCATAGCATCGGCCGATACAACATTCGGCACGTTCAGCGTCCGTGAATTTGACGTCACGTCCCTGGTGAAGGGCACCAACCGTCTCAAGGTCACCCTCCGCCGCGCCGTTGACGGAGACCTCAACCATGGATACGTGGACTGGAACCCCCGCGCAATAGATGAGAGCATGGGCATCATCCGCCCCGTCACCCTCATCACCACCCCTGACGTTGAGGTCCAGGACGTCTTTGTGAAGCCCTACGTCAATCCTGAAGACTTCTCCAGGGCCGATATAGAAGTTGTCACAACCCTTGTCAACCGTTCTGCAAAGCCCGTGAAGGGCACCCTCAGGGCAAGATGGGACGACGGCGGCTTCTTTGAGAAAGAGGTGGAGATTCCGGCATCGGCCACAAAGGAGGTCCGCGTGAGGAAAACCATCGAAAACCCGCGTATCTGGTGGACCAGGGAGATGGGCTCTCCGGAAATGTACCACATAGACGTGGAGTTTGCAAAAGGGAAGACCGTGAGCCACTCCAGGGGCGCTGCCT
>OMQK01000075.1 GCA_900313205.1 uncultured Bacteroidales bacterium
CCGCAAAGGACTCTCATTCCGTGACCTCACCCTGGCACAGATGGACGCCATCTGGGACGAAGCCAAGGCCCAGGGGCTGTAGCACCTCCTAGCGGTTCCGGGGCAATGATTAACACGTTTTAGGCGTTTTTTGCGCGCTTCGTTGCCCGCCACAAGCGGAGGGGAAGCATTGGTGTCCAAACCTGTAGCCGCCCGCGGATTCATATTTTGGTGGAGGTTAACCGACTGGTTCTCAGGCGGTTATGAAGGTGTTTGGGATTACCGGTAATCCCAAAGGATCGTGTAAACGGCTGATAATCAACCAAAAGAGCTCCACCGCATCGGCATTACAATAGGGGTGGAGGATAATTGGGGATTATTTTGTATATTTACGCATAATTACACTAAGACCTATGGCCGACGAAAAGATCATCTTCTCAATGAACAGGGTGAGCAAGGTGCTTCCCCACAATAACAAAGTCATCCTGAAGGACATATACCTTGGCTTTTTCTATGGTGCCAAGATAGGTATTATCGGTCTTAACGGGTCCGGTAAGTCCACCCTCCTCAAGATTATTGCGGGAGTGGAAAAATCCTACAAGGGAGAGGTTGTATGGGCCCCTGGATACACCGTGGGCTACCTGGAGCAGGAGCCTCAGATGGATCCGGAAAAAACGGTCCTGGAAGTAGTGCAGGAGGGTGTTCAGGAGGTTATGGACATCCTTGCGGAATACAATGAGATCTCTGCAAAGTTCATGGAGCCTATGGATGACGACGAAATGAACCGTCTCATAGAGCGCCAGGGAGAACTCACGGAAAAGATAGACCATATTGGCGGCTGGGAGATTGACTCCAAGCTGGAGCGTGCCATGGACGCCCTCCAGTGCCCCCCGCCGGACCAGAAGATAAAGGAACTCTCCGGTGGTGAGCGCCGCCGCGTGGCTTTGTGCCGATTACTCCTTCAGGAGCCGGACGTCCTCCTACTGGACGAGCCCACCAACCACCTTGACACGGAATCTATCCAGTGGCTGGAAGCCCACCTGCAGCAGTACAAGGGCACGGTGATAGCCGTCACCCATGACCGCTACTTCCTGGACAACGTAGCCGGCTGGATCCTTGAGCTGGACCGCGGAGAAGGCATTCCCTGGAAGGGCAACTACTCCTCCTGGCTGGACCAGAAGACAAAGCGCCTGGCCCAGGAAGAGAAGGCGGAAAGCAAGCGCCGTAAAACTCTGGAGCGGGAACTTGAATGGGTGCGCATGGCCCCCAAGGCCCGTCAGGCCAAGCAGAAGGCACGTCTGGGGGCTTATGAGAAGATGGCATCGGCCGATACAAAGCAGAAGGAAGACAACCTTGAAATCTATATCCCCAATGGCCCGCACCTTGGAAACAAGGTTATCAAGTTCACGGACGTTTCCAAGGCCTACGGAGACAAGGTCCTCTTTGAGCACCTGAGCTTTGAGCTGCCTCCGGCTGGAATTGTTGGTGTGATCGGCCCTAACGGAGCCGGCAAAACCACGCTCTTCCGCCTCATTATGGGCCTTGAGAAGCCAGATGCCGGCACAATTGAGATTGGAGACACCGTAAAGATCTCCTACGTGGACCAGCAGCACCGCTCCATAGACCCTGATAAAACCGTGTATGAGACCATTGCAGGCAACTCCGAATGGGTGAGAATGGGCGGCCAGGACGTAAACGCCCGTGCCTGGGTATCCCGCTTCAATTTCTCAGGCGCCGACCAAGAGAAAAAGTGCGGCGTGCTCTCCGGCGGTGAAAGAAACCGCCTGCACCTTGCCCTCACTCTCAAGGATGAAGGCAACGTGCTCCTTCTGGACGAACCCACCAACGACGTAGACGTGAACACCATCCGCGCCCTGGAGGACGGCCTTGAGAACTTTGCGGGCTGCGCCGTAGTAGTGAGCCATGACCGCTGGTTCCTGGACCGTATCGCCACCCATATCCTGGCTTATGAAGGAGACGGCAACGTGGTATTCTTCGAGGGCAATTATCAGGAGTACGAGGAAAACCGCAAGATGCGCCTTGGCCCGGACGCCGCCCCCAAACGCTTCAAGTACAAAAAATTAATGGAATAAACTACTACTATGAAAACCAAAGTCAGTTCACGCACTGTCTTCATTGCCATCGTAGCGGCACTGGGAGGCATTCTGTTTGGTTATGACACCGCTGTCATCTCCGGCACCACGGAGGTTGTGAAGATGCAGTTCGGCCTTTCTACCGGCGGCGAAGGCTGGTATGTTGGATGCGCCCTCATAGGCTCCATCCTTGGCGTTCTCATCGCCGGAATGATGTCGGACTTCCTGGGGAGGAAGAAGACCATGCTCATATCGGCCCTCCTTTTCTCCATTTCCGCAATAGGATGTGCCGTGAGCCAGGATTTCACGCAGCTTGTGATCTTCCGCATCGTGGGAGGATTCGGGATCGGCATTGTGTCGATAGTGTCGCCGGTGTATATATCGGAGGTCTCCCCCGCAGAAGTCCGCGGCACCATGGTGAGCCTGTACCAACTCTTCATCACCATAGGCTTCCTGCTGGCGTACCTTGCCAATTACCTCATCCTCAAGGGCACTTCCATGGCCGATTATTGGAGGCCGATGCTTGGAGCTGAAGCCATCCCTGACATCCTGTTCCTGGTGCTCATCTTCTTCATCCCGGAAAGCCCGCGCTGGCTGGCGGTCCGAGGACAGAGGGAGGACAAGAGCGAGGAATGGAAGGCCCTGCGTGAACCCGGCATACTGAAAGCCGTTCTCATAGGCTCTGCAATTGCTATCCTGGGCCAGTTCATGGGCGTAAATGCCGTTCTCTATTACGGCCCCAAGATCTTTGCCGATGCCGGCTTTGAGGATCCCCTCTTCTCCACGGTCCTTGTGGGTGTTGTGAATATGCTCACAACCGTTATCGCTCTGGCAATAATAGACAAGGTTGGCCGTAAGCAGCTTGTGTGGTGGGGCGTTGGCGTAATGATCTTCTGCCTGCTTATGATTGGCCTTTATTTCCTGCCCTCAACAAGCCTTCCCACCTGGTTCATGCTCACATTCTTCCTGCTGTACGTGTTCTGCACGGCCATTTCCATAAGTGCAGTGGTGTTTGTGCTACTCAGCGAAATGTACCCCAACAGGGTCCGCGGTCTTGCCATGTCCATAGCCGGTTTTGCCCTGTGGGTTGGCACATACCTTATTGGCCAGCTCACTCCCTGGATGCTGGAGGCCCTCACTCCCGCCGGCACCTTCTTCCTCTTTGCATTTATGTGCCTGCCGTACCTCTGGATCATGTACAAACATGTACCTAACACCACCGGAAAGACCCTGGAAGAGATTGAAGAATACTGGCGCGGCAAATGAGACTTATCTCCACGGCACTACTTACCCTCATGGTAGCCTGCACACCAATGTATGACGTGGTGGTTGTGGGTGGCGGCACTGGAGGCACGGCGGCGGCCATTGAGGCGGCGCGGGACGGAGCTCACGTGCTTGTTATTGAGGAGAGTCCATGGCTTGGCGGCATGCTCACAAGCGCCGGAGTGAGCGCCATAGACGGCAACTACCGCCTCCGCGGCGGCATCTTCGGAGAATTCACGGACTCACTGGCGGTACGCTACGGCGGGTATAAAGCCCTTAAATCCGGATGGGTGTCAAACATCCTTTTCAATCCTGCGGTTGGGGCTGATATCTTAGCCAATATGGCCCATCAAGCCGGCGTGGAAATACGTCATGCCCGGCCCCGACCGGGCATCTCCCGAATCAAAGACCACTGGCGCCTCACCCTCAGTGACGGCTCCCGCGTAAAGGCCAGTATCCTCATAGACGGAACCGAACTTGGAGACATCGCCCTTGAAGTGGGCGCAGAGGAGCTTCAGGACCGCGTAACCCTTCAGGATATGACATACGTTGCCATTGTAAAGCAGTATGACCATGATGTAACCATAGAAGAACCTCAGGACTACAACCCTGAACTATACCGTGACTGCTGCAGCACCTGGCCCCCGGAGATGATGCTCTCCTACGGCGCCCTTCCGGACGGCCATATAATGCTCAACTGGCCACAGAGCGGCAACGACATCTACCTGGATTACCTCCATATGCCACGTGAGGAGGTTTACAGGCAGGCCAAAAACCGCACTTTGGGATACATCTACTACATCCAGACGAAACTCGGATACCGGAATATCGGCATTGCCCATGACGTTTTCCCTACTGATGACGGCTTCCCCTTCTACCCGTATTACAGGGATTCCCGCCGCTTTGCCGGAAGGGACACAATGACCATTGAAGCCGCCAGAAGGCCCTATGACTTTGACCTCTACACCCGCGCAGTAGCCGTCGGGGACTACCCCGTAGACCACCACCATAATCAGAATCCACGCCGGGAGGAACTCTCCCACCTTTGGTATGGGAAAATCCCATCCTTCAGCGTGCCCCTTGGCGTAGTTATTCCCATAGGAGTAGAAGATCTTCTCATGGCCGATAAAAACATCTCCGTCACCTGGGAGATGAACGGAGCAACCCGCCTCCAACCCGTTGTAACGGGGCTGGGGCAGGCCGCAGGCGCACTTGCCGCCATTGCCGTAAAGACCGGAAGGCATCCCTCCGAGGTCCCTGCATCAGAGGTGCAGGCAGTCCTTCTGGACCGCGGCTGCTACCTCCTCCCCTTCCTGGACCTGAAGCCCACGGACCCGGGGTTCCGGGAACTTCAGGAGAAAGGCATAAAAGGAGAAGTCAAGGGCACCGGCCGCACCGTTGGCTGGGCAAATGAAACCTGGGTAAACACACCTGAACAATGAAACGTAATTTAGCTATTGACATTTTCAGAGGCCTCACAATGACCCTGATGGTATTTGTGAACGAATTCTGGAAAGTTTTCAACGTCCCCCACTGGCTGGAGCATTACGCCACTTTTGAGGACGGAATGGGCCTTTCCGACATAGTTTTCCCTATGTTCCTCTTTGCCATGGGAATGTCCATCCCCTACGCCTTGGAGCGTCGCCGGGAAAAGGGATACAGCACGGAAAGTACACTGGGCCACATTCTAAGCCGCACCTTCGCCCTCCTTGTCATGGGCGCGTTCATATGCAACCAGGAATCCCGTGAGATGACCGGGAACCGCGCCCTGTGGGTGCTCCTGATGGTGGTTGGATTCTTCCTCACCTGGAACCAGTACCCTAAGGACTTCAAGCCGGCAAAATGGCTGAAACTCTCCGGAGGGATCCTCCTTGCAGGGCTCGCGATATGTTACCGCACTCCGGATGGAGAGCTCTTCGAGGGCCTGTGGTGGGGAATCCTGGGCCAGATTGGCTGGATGTACCTTTTCTGCGCACTCACCTACCTTCTCTGCCGTGAAAGGCAGTGGGTAATCCCAGTTATCTGGGTTATCCTCTGCGCGGTGAACCTTATGGCCGTACCCATGCGCGACGGCAACCTCCTAATTGAAAACAACATCCTTGTAGACCTTGCCGACGCTATCCAGCTTGGCCCCTGCTACGGCGCAATAATGGGACTTGGCGGCCTTATGCTTACGCTGGCCGATTGGAACCTTGCAGAGCGTCCATCGGCCCAGAGAATCGGCCTTGGAGCGGCTGCGGCGGCGGTTCTGCTGGTTCTTGGGATGGCTGCACGCACCGGCTGGATTGTTTCCAAAAACCTTGGGACCCTGCCCTGGTGCCTCTTTGTCCTGGCCATCTCAGTTGCCCTGTACACACTTCTCCGCATCCTTGAAAGGAAGGGCTGGACGGGATGGTTCAAACCCCTCACCCCCGCAGGAACCGCCACCCTTACAGTGTATATGATTCCATACCTCTTCATTGCACTATGGGTTGCGGTAAGCCCTACCCCGGCTCCCTGGCTCACAGGATGGGTGGGAGTAGCAAAATGCGCCCTTATGGCCTGCGTGTATATCGCCTGCGCATGGGGGCTCACTAAAGCTGGAATCAAGCTGAAGATCTAGCGAAGGCTGTCCCAGTAATCGAACATCCTGATATGACAGAGGTCGAAGAGGAAGAATCCGTCGGCCTCTTTCATTATGGTCTCCTTGATTTCAGGAAGGAGGGCGCCCTGACCACCTTTTTCAAAGCCTTTTTCATTGCCGATATCCGGCCCGGCGCAGAACGGAACATCCCCGCAAAAGCGTTTTCGGCCCAGTTTTGCGTAACCTTCCATGGTTTTCTCTGTGTCTCCGTGGACATTTGCCGCAGGGCAGTAGGCGCCAAGAAACATGAAATCCACAAGATTGGCAAAGCCTGTGGCCTGGTACTCGGGAGTTGCCCATGAGAATGTGGGCTCTTCCTTTGCAAGGTTGTAGGAAGGGCTGGTCCAGTTGACGCCGCTGCGGTAATACTCGGAGAACCAGGCGCCTACATATACGCCCAGAGGGAGGTCCTTCCTTACGGCATGGACGGTATCTGCAGCCCTTGCCACAAAGTCGTGTATAACCTTGCAGCGGAAAGTAAGCCACTGGGTTTCAAGGGTATCGGGCTCCTTGTCAAGGAAAATATGCCCGGGCTCCGAGAATACGGGCCAGCGTTCCGGCTCATGGCCGATATACTCCGTAAACTGCCTCAGGGCCTCTGCGGTATAACCGGCATCCATGGCGTAGTCGTCATAGCGGCAGCGGTCCATCACTATGCCGTCAAGGCCTTTGTAAGAGGCAAGGTCCCGGAGCATATTGAGGAGGAAGTCCTGCACTGCGGGATTTGCGGGGTCCAGGAACCGGCCTCCAAGGGTGGAGTCATCCTGGGCATGGTTCAGGAGCGAACCGTCTTTTTTGAGGTCCACGGCGCACCACTCCTGACGCTCAGGGTGATCATACACCATTCCGTGCTTTATGCCGGGAGCGCTCCAGCCGCCAACCATCATGTTAACGCCGGCAAGCACCTTGAGACCGGCCTTGTGACCGGCATCGATGAAGGCCTGAAGATAATCAAAAGAGGCTGTACGTTCACGCAGGATATAACCGTTGGGGCTCCAGCCTGGCATACTTTTAAGTTCCGGAGCCACACTGCTTTTGAACAGGACGTCTCCGGAAGTGGAGCGCACATCCACTACAATATGCGTGAATCCCATCTGGGCAATACGCGCACAGTCAGTAGCAATTGAATCCTGGTTGTTTGCATAGGCGCCAAAATTTGCCGGGCCGTCTATCCACAGGACGGAGGGTTTTTCCTGTACTTTGGGCTGGCAGGCGACAAGAATAGTAATTATCAGCAGCAAGACGCCGCGAGTGAAATTCCTCATTTTTATGTTTCTTGCGGTTTTTCAGTTTATACTGCAGAGAAATCCTGGCGGATTTCGCCGCCATAAAGCCGCACCCAGGTACGGAAACCGGGCTCACCGGCAGTGAAGCGGAACACTCGGCAGCCGGAAACCGTTCCTGGAGCTGTATGGGTATCGGACGGGATATAACCGTCTGGGCCAAGATGATTGTAGATGGTGTCTCCCCCGGAGAATCGGCCATAAATGAAATTGATTCCGCCATAGGGAAGCACATAGTCGCAGTCGTGGTCGTGGCCGGTGACAATGGCCTTGACGTCCCCCATTTCACGGAACTGGGCAAAGAGGCCGGAATTAAGGCGGGACGGGCACGGGGGCTCTCCGTTATTGCCACAAACCGGCTGCACCCCGGCAGCAAGCGCTTCCGGAAGCTCACATAGCGGAATGTGGAAGAACGCCATGGAGGGCACGGGGGCACCTCCGTTTTCACGGGCAAAACGCTCACTGTGTGCGCGGTACCAGGCTATCTGGCTGTGGCGGATATAGTCGTAGCAGTGAATATCCTCCTCCCCTTTCAGGATTACGGCGTCCATGGAGTCAAAGAGAACGCCGTTTTTCGGCGGAAGATTCACACATCCCGGAAGGCTCCGGATGGCCTTGAACATGTCTTCGCGGGTGCTTCCAAACTGGGAGTCGTGGTTCCCGAGCGCCACCGCCCACGGAATGCCGGAAGAAGAGAGCGGAGAGAGGATTTCCATTGCGCTTTCTATGTCCGGGCGGCCGAAAACAACATCCCCCGTGTGTATCACAAGGTCCGGTTTCACGCCTTCCAGGGCTTCCTGGACGCACCGTAGGGCGCGCTCTGACCGCGGATCTCCTGCAATATAGTGGGTATCCGTAAACTGCAGCACGGTAAATGTGCCGCCTGGGCCGAAACTGAACTTTCCGGCAACCCTGGAGTCCGGCTCTGCAGGGGCATCGGCCCTGCTGCACGCACTTAAAACCGGCGCCGCCGCAGCACCTGCCACGGCCACTGCCGCACCCTTCAGGAATGATCTTCTTTTCATGGCTCTAATTTACATAATTTGCCGCACCTGGGCAAGCATGACGCGTGAATAAAAAAGCGCCGGTCACGGGGGCCGGCGCTTGGAGGAAGTCTAAATCAGAGCTTAAGGTTTAGGATAAACCACTTTCATATACTGTGATGATGCGGCATCAACAACATACGCAACAAGATCGTTTCCTTCAACCACAAGGCGAACATCTGCGGAGTCTCCATACTGCCAGTTTTCTTCGTCCTCGTAATCGCAGTAATACTCATAAACGCTCTCTACAACAGGATTTGCAGGGTCATCTATATTCAGGAGCCACAGATAACCGGGAAGATTATCATCTATAACTTCATCACCATCCCAGTCGGCCCAAGCAAAATAAGGCATGCCGATAAACGACAGATACTTGTGACCGTTCCACTCTGCAGTAGCAAGGGTAGGATAACCTTCATTACCGGCATAACTCGGATCATCATAAATAGTGAGGACTGTTTCAAAAGCACCAGTCGTTCCAAGCTGAAGGTTATAATAGAAATCATAACCATTGTAGAACACCTTGCTGTCCTTATCGGCGGAAACATGCTTTGCAACAATATCCTTGGATGCCCAGATGCCAGGTGTGCCCCAATCCTGAGGACCGGGAACATTGTTGGGAAGCTGTATCCACTGAGTATAAGTTCCGGCTTCTCCAGTGTACTTGCCGCCCTTAATCTCCCAGTCGCAAGCATAGAAATCGGCAGTACCACCGGAAGTGACCATTGTCACAATAGCATCTCCGGTAATATCTCCGGTAACACGGAGGTTGTCAAGGCCATAGCCATAGAAGCCGTTAACATACTGGATAATGGGGGTGACGCCATCCGGAAGTGTACCACTTTCAACAATAGAAGCGGCAGCAGCCTTAGTGAAAGCAAATACCACCAGCGGGTCATTCGAATCATAAGGAGTGCCTCCGGCAGAAATAACGATATTTCCTGCATCATCATTGGTTATACCGGTGCAGGAGGGAACCTCGAGAGTCTTCACATAGGAGCCGTCAGCCTTTTTGAACACATGCATACCGCCTGTTGACTGAGAAGTAAGCCCACTATTGATAATGATGTAGTCGCCGACATCAGCTATAGACTCGCGTGTGCCTTCAGGGAACATTGACCATGTAAAATTCTGGGTCCAGGCAAGCTGGAGACTTCCTTCCTGCTGTACATAATACCTGTACGTGCCAAGTTCATCTGTAACGAATTTCACATAGGCTTCACGAGCGTCGAATCCGGTATTGGCAGCCACCTTGAATGCAAGATCCACAACATGGCTGGTTTCATTCATGGTAACGGGAGCCCACTCTTCAAATGAGTCATATTTTGTAAACTCATACTTGACATTAGTGAATATCCTTATACTCACATCAGCTCCGGCCTTGGGAACATAGCAGTATGCACCGTTCTCTGCCCAGAATACTTTACCCTGGAAGAACTGGACCGTCTCTTTCACATTCCCGGATTTCAGGATGAGAACCACATAACGGCCTTCATCGGCATCTTCCGGAAGACCCTGGAAGACAACTTTAATCTCTACATCGCCGGCGTCACCACTTGTTTTGTCAATGGTAACCGCACCTTCTTCCTCTCCCTGAGGGAAGGAAAGCTCTGCAGTCCAAGCCTTGGTGGCATTGAAGGTGACTTTGGAAATAGAAGATTCAGCAGCCAAGTCAACAATGGCATCTGAAGAAAGTGTAATGGCAGCATCTGGTTCTGACGGTTTATCGTCTCCACCAGGAGTCTGCTCACTACCGGAGTTGTTGTTTGATTCCGGTTTCTGGCAGGCTGTAAAGGCTATTACAGCAGCCGCAACAAATAACAAGACTTTTTTCATTAGATAATAATTTAGTTAGTTAGTGAATTAATATAGTCTGTAAAAGAATTCTTAAAGGCGTCCCAGTAGTCATACATTCTTATATGACATAGGTCAAACACAAAGTATCCGTCTGCAGCGTTGATACACGCATCTACAGTTTTTGGTATAATGTCACTTCTGCCACCATCCTGCCAACCTGTGGAATTTCCTATATCCGGTCCGCCGGCAAATACTGTATCATTCATAAGAAGACTCTTTGCACGGCTGGCAAAGCCCTGCATAGTCCATTCCGAAGTCCCATATACACTATTTGCAGCAGCATAGCAACCCAAGAGCATAAAGTCACAATGGTCGGCAAAGCCGTAGTTGTGGTAATCGGAATTAGCCCAACGAGGATACGCTTTATGAGTCTGATAACGAGGGCTTGCCCAGTTAACGCCAGAAGTATAGTACGTTGAATACCACGCTCCCACGTATACTCCAAAGTTGACTTTAGGATTGACTGAATGAACAGCACCGGCAGCCTTCTCTACAAAATCGTGAATAACTTTTGCTCTAAACGCCATCCATGAGAGTCTCTCTTCGCTCATCACGGAAGGCAAGTCTTCCGTACCCGGAGCAAACACCGGCCATGAAGAAGGAATATGACCAAGATACACTGTAAATTTCTGTTTGGACTCGTCTGAAAAATCACTTTGAAGCCCAGCATCAGAGTACCGACAACGGTCCAGCACTATACCGTCAACGTCATAGGCAGCAAGTTCCTTGAGAAGGCCGATGACATAATTCTGAACATCGTCATTTGCCGGATTCATAAACACGGTTCCTTTTACTCCCGAATAATAACTGTGCCTCAAGCCATCGGACGTATTGTCCAGCGAGGTCCATTCCTCAGGGATGTCTCCGGTGAAAACCAGGCCTTCACTTTCAAGCCCGTACATACCGCCATAGCCGCATACAAAGGTATTAATAGCTGCGTGTACCCTGAGGCCGACAGCATGCCCCGCATCAATGAAAGCCTGAAGATAATCCCACGTTGCTGTACGTTCAACAAAACGGTAACTGCTTCCTATCCATACAGCCAAACGACGGGCCTCCGGAGCAATAGATGAGTGCCACAATACGGTTCCTTCGGTTGGGCGTACATCAACCACTATATCCGTAAAACCTGTATTTGCCACTTTCCTCATTTCTTGCGCAATATATGCCTTGTCATTGGCAAAATAACGGAAATTGGCCGAGGCGTCAATCCAGACATAACGCGGTTTGCCCTCCGGAATATCCGGGGTATCCGGCTTCTCTTCTCCTCCGGGAGTGTCGGTCTGCTTCTCCCCTGGATTAGTTTCCTCCGCAGGAGTGACAGGCTGCACTGCCGGCGTGCAGTACACCAGCATGAGAATAAGGAACAGGTATGCCGTAAGGCGCTTCATCTTCTACTTTATGTAAATACAATTCCCAACGGAACGTTGCGCACGGTCGGAGGGTTTTACAGTTTCAAAACCATTTACAAGAAGGCAGGTGGAGCCGCCGCCGTCAAGATTCAGGGCCTCTTTGCAGCCGAAAGCAAGAAGGATGTTGGCAACGTCCTCGGTGGAATATCCGGGAACGCCCTCCGTCATTTCCCTGCCTTCGCAGACAAACAGCACCAGAAGGCCGTCCGCGGTGCAGCCGATAGCCGTGCGGGGAGCTCTTCCAAGACAGTTCACGTCGTGGTCGCCGGGGAGGCACTCATAACGCCATGTATTCTGAAACTTACCGTCTTTTATAAGCACGGGGCCTGCGCCTACAGCAGTCTTGGCTTCAAAAGGACGTCCTTCGCAAGGAAAACTTTCATCGGGAGTAGCTACAGGACTACTTCCCATATCGTTTTGTGCCGGGATATCATAAATCCAGTGTTCGTCCACACCGGCCCAATATGTCCACGACGCTTCCATAGTCCCGTCTGCGTGACGGATGAAGGCGCCCTTTGTGGGATAATACATCGTGACCCAGTCTTCCGATGCGTAATTGATGTTGGGAGACAGGAGTTCGCCGTTTTCCACAGCCAGGCTGGCCGAATAATTGGTGCCGCTGTCTACATAGAAATAGCCACCGTTCATCACTAGCACCGGGGAATCGAAAGCATTGTAGACCTCAGTGGGAGTACGGAGAGCGTCCGTGGAACCTGTAAGGAACGGGTCCTTGATTCCCCAGACATGGAAATCATGCTTGGAAAGATTCACGGTGGCAATGTATGCGACGGCGTTTTTCCCTTGAAGTACCTCAGGAGACTTGTACAGTTTAATTCCGTCCGGAAGCGAGCCGAAAGAATCGTCCGTTACTTCTACAAACGGAAGGTCGTCTGCGTCAGGATCGTTCCAGGGCCATTCGGAGGGGATTCCGTCACTTTTCTGCTGGCAGGCGCAAGCGGCAGCCAGAGCAAGAGTAATGATATAAAAAGTCTTTTTCATCATATTTCGAAGCAGTCTGCCACGTAGGCGCCAATGGCC
>OMQK01000150.1 GCA_900313205.1 uncultured Bacteroidales bacterium
TGAAGCCTGGTGGGAAGAATACAACCGCTTTTCTCGCCGCGACCAGCTTTCCCTGATGCCAGTCTGCCGGAAATGCGGACTGTATCCGGAGAACACCATCCCCGCAATGAAAAACGCCCTGGACATGGACGTCAATACCCTGGAGTTCGACCTACATCTGTCATCGGATCTCCAGGTGGTGGTTTCCCATGATCCCTATTTCCATGAGCGTTACTCAACCCGCCCGGACGGTTCACTTGTAAAGAAGGGAGATCCCAAGGAATACCTCTTTACAATGCCCTACGACAGCATTGCACGCTACGATGTGGGCCTCAGGCACGTAGACCGCTGGCCGGACCAGGTGAAGCTTGCAGTGTCAAAGCCCCTGGCATCGGAGCTCATAGATTTCACGGAAAGCTACGCCAAGAACCCCGTGAACTACAACATTGAGATAAAGTCCGTAGATGATGAAGGAGAAGGCACGCTGTGGCCGGATTACAAGACTTTCTGCGATGTCTGCATTCCCCTCCTCCTTTCAAAGAACCTTGGAGACAGGCTCATCGTCCAGAGTTTTGACACCCGCGCCCTCAATTACATCCATGAGAAATGGCCGGAGGTAACCCTTTCATACCTCACAGAACCCTTCGATGGCGGCAACATTGAAAAACTCCTCCAGAACCTTGATTTCGTGCCTCAGTGGTGGAGCCCGGAATCCCACGTTGTCACCAAGAAAAACGTGGCCTGGTGCCACGCCCACGGCATTGGAGTAGTTCCATGGACCGTAGACAGCAAGGCCGAGATGCGCCGTATGGTAAAGTGCGGCGTGGAAGCCATCATCTCCAACTATCCTGACCGTCTTATTGAAGTAGTAAGATAATGCTCAGTTTCCTTAAACAGCCCGCTTACCTCCCGGCCCAGACAGGCCCGGAGGCCGATGCAAAATACAAACGCATGCGCCTTCAGGTATTCCTTGGCGCATTCATCGGCTATGCCGGTTTTTACCTGGTGCGTAAGAACCTTTCCCTGGCCATCCCTTTCATGGCGCCCCTTGGGTTCCAGAAGGCGGAACTTGGCTTTGTGCTTGGTATCAACGCCGCCGCATACGCCCTTTCAAAGTTCCTGATGGGAAGCGTCAGTGACCGCTCAAACGCACGCGTTTTCCTTCCCCTCGGCCTTATCCTCAGCGCCCTGTCAATGGCGTTTATGATTATCCCCATCAAGTATCTGGGGGCCGATAACAAGGCCCTTGCAATTGTTGTGATGGGTATCCTGAACGCCTGCGTGGGCTGGTTCAACGGCATGGGCTGGCCTCCCTGCGGCCGCGTCATGACTCACTGGTTCTCCCCCGGGGAGCGCGGCACCATGATGAGCATCTGGAACTGCGCCCATAACGTGGGAGGCGGCCTGGTGGGCCTTATGGCCACATACGGCGCCATCTGGTTCGGAAGCTGGTTCTACGGCGCCCACACGGAGCTTTACTTCCTCATCGGCACATTTGCATTCCCCGCAGCAGTTGCCCTCATGGTGGCGGTGTTGGCCTTTGTGCTTCTGCGTGATACGCCTCAGTCCTGCGGCCTGCAGTCCGTGGAGGCCTGGCGCAACGACTACCCCAAGAACTATTCAGAAAAGCATGAAGAGACGTTATCGGCCAAAGATATCTTCTTCAAGTACGTCCTTAACAACAAGTTCCTTTGGTTCATCGCACTTGCCAACGCCTTTGTGTATATGGTGCGTTACGGCTGCCTTGACTGGGCCCCTACCCTCCTTACGGAAAAAGGCATAGACATCAAGTCCATGGGCTGGGCATATTCCGCCTATGAATTTGCCGCCATCCCCGGGACTATCATCTGCGGATGGCTTTCAGATAAGGTTTTCCATGGCCGCCGCGCCCTTCCCACCATCATCTTCATGGCCCTTGTGCTGGTATTCGTGGTGCTCTACTGGCAGTTCATGGACAACATCACCGTTGTGATGATATGCCTTATCGGCATTGGATTCTTCATCTACGGCCCCGTTATGCTCATTGGCGTACAGGCGCTGGACCTGGCTCCAAAGAACGCTGCAGGCACCGCAGCGGGCCTTACGGGCTTCTTCGGCTACTTCTTCGGGACCTTCCTCCTTGCCAACTGGATCCTTGGCCTTGTGGCTCAATCCATGGGCTGGAACTCCACGTTTGTGCTTCTCATCGCCGCCTGCATCCTCTCCATGCTCTTCATGGGCCTCACTCTTAAGGAAGAGAGAAAAGGCTGAGTTGCGCCGTAGAATGCAACTGACTGGTTTATAGCCAGTTACAGACAAACCCCTATGTGAAAACACATAGGGGTTTGTCTATAAGTAACAGTGTATCAGCAACTTACATTCTACACTAGAAAACCAGCAGGAACAGGCCTGCAGCCAGGGCGGCGCCGGTCATAGGGCCACAGACGGGAACCCAGCTGTACCACCAGCCGCTTGCGCCCTTACCCTCGATGGGAAGGATGGCGTGAGCGCAGCGGGGACTGAGGTCACGGGCGGGGTTAAGGGCATAACCCGTGGTTGCGCCAAGGGACATACCCAGGGACATGATGAGGCAGGTTACGGGCCAGGAGCCGATAGCGCCAGTTGAAGCGCTCACAGGGCCCACCTGGAAGGCATTGCCCTGAGTGCCGATGGCAAGGATCACAAACACCAGAACGCAGGTGGCAATGACCTCAGAGAGGAAGTTCCTCCAGGGATTTGCAATTGCAGGCATGGTGCAGAATGTGCCAAGCATGGTGTCAGGCTCAGAAGCGGTGGCCTTGTAGTGGTCCTTGTAGAACAGCCACACAAGCACTGCGCCAACAAAACCGCCCAGCATCTGGGCCACGATATAGCCAAGCACAAGGTCCCAGCCAAACTTGCCGGCAATGGCAAGGCCAAGGGTTACGGCGGGGTTGAGGTGAGCGCCGGAAGAGGGACCTGCAATAAGGACGCCCATCATCACGGCAAGGCCCCAGCCAAGTGTAATCACCACCCAGCCGGCGCCTTTTGCCTTACTTTTATTGAGGGAACATGCTGCGCAGACGCCGTCGCCCAGCAGCACCAGCACCAGTGTGCCGATAAATTCAAATATAAAAGCGGGATTCATAGTTATTGTTTACTGATAGTTCTTGAAATTGCATCGGCCCAGCCTTCACGCGCAGCGGTCATGTCTGAGCCGGTGGGAGTGAATGTACGGTCCGCCTGCCACTGCTGCTTGATCTCCTCCAGGGAGCCCCAGAAGCCCACTGCAAGGCCCGCAAGGTACGCAGCGCCCATAGCGGTGGTTTCAACTACACGGGGACGCACTACGGTGGTGTCAAGGACATCGGCCTGGAACTGCATCATAAGGTTATTGGCCGATGCACCGCCGTCTACCTTGAGCTCTGCCAGCTTCACGCCGGCGTCACGTTCCATAGCACGGACGATGTCCATGGTCTGGAATGCGATGCCCTCAAGGGCCGCACGTGCAATGTGTGCTGCCGTTGTGCCGCGGGTGATTCCGCAGATGACGCCATGTGCATACTGGTCCCAGTAAGGGGCGCCCATGCCGGTGAGAGCGGGCACAAAGTATACGCCGCCGTTGTCCGGAACGGATGCCGCAAGTGCCTCTACCTCTGACGAACTCTTGATTACGCCAAGGCCGTCACGAAGCCACTGCACTACGCTTCCGCCCACGAAGATGGAGCCTTCAAGGGCGTAATTCACGGTGTCCCCTATCTTCCAGGCAACCGTAGTGAGGAGGTTGTTCATGGAAAGGATGGGCTCCTTGTCGGTATTCATAAGGAGGAAGCATCCGGTGCCATAGGTGTTCTTGACGGAACCGGGAGCGGTGCACATCTGGCCGAAGAGAGCCGCCTGCTGGTCTCCGGCGATACCGGAAATGGGAACCTCGTGGGCAAAGATGGTGGTTTTGGTGTAACCGTAGATCTCTGACGAGGAGCACACCTTGGGCATCATGGAAAGCGGAACGTCCAGAAGGTCCAGAAGTTCAGGGTCCCACTCAAGCGTGTTTATGTTGAACAGCATGGTACGGGAAGCGTTGGACACATCAGTGATGTGCACCTCTCCCCTTGTGAGCTGCCAAACCAGCCATGAATCCACAGTACCAAAACGGAGCTTGCCGGCACTGGCCTTCTCACGTGCACCAGGGACATTGTCAAGTATCCATTTGATCTTGGTGCCGGAGAAATAGGCATCTATGATAAGGCCTGTCTTACGGCGG
Source organism: uncultured Bacteroidales bacterium (assembly GCA_900313205.1). Lineage (GTDB taxonomy): Bacteria > Bacteroidota > Bacteroidia > Bacteroidales > UBA932 > Cryptobacteroides. The sequence goes on from OMQK01000150.1 coordinate 4,202, forward strand.
ATCTTCTCCACAAGGCCCTGCGCCTTCAAGGAATCGCAGAACTCGGATGTACGGCGGTCCTGCCACACAATTGCATTGTACACGGGAAGGCCGGTCTCTGCATCCCACACAATTGTGGTTTCCCTTTGGTTTGTAATGCCGATACCCGCAATGTCAAGGCCGTTGATACCTATCTTGGAGATAGCCTGGGCAATGACTGCGGCCTCTGATGACCATATCTCCATAGG
>OMQK01000143.1 GCA_900313205.1 uncultured Bacteroidales bacterium
TCCATCCGGCCTGGTCCCAGTCGTCCCAAAGGACCTCCGGACGGATGCCGTGAGGACCGTCCGTGTGCCAAAGTACAGGGATTCCAAGCCTTGGTACGCCGGCGCTGGAGAACTTGGACTGGGCGTGGGTCATGGCCACTTTCTCCTGAAGAGTCATCTGGGAGAGTGTGCTCTCCACTTTTTCTTCAAGGGATGGATTATGCTGCCGGGCGCAGCCTGCTACGCCTAGTATAGCCAGTGCAAAAAAGACTTTTTTCATACTAAATTCCAAAGTATTCGCGATAACGGTCGTACAGGTGGCCGGCCTGCGCATATGCGCTCTGGGGGCTCATGAAGTGGGAGAACTCGAAGGTGATGGCCTTGTCGTAGCCGCAGCGCTTTGCCGCCTCCAGTTTCAGGCGGAGTTTATCGAACTTTATGGGGAAGAAGCGGATGGGCATGTCGCGGTCAAAGCTTTCGGCGTTGGTCCAGCACTGCATCCCGTATCTATCGGCCAACTTCTTATTCACGGAGAAGAAGGCGTCAAGTTCGTCGTAGTCTATGTGGCCGTCCTGGAAGGCGCATGCGTCCACGTACTCGTGGATGCCGTCAAAGATCTCGTTCCACTCACGCTCGTGCTGCTCTATTCCCACGGCCTGCTCCCTTGTAATGTTGCCGCTGGCGGCATCCACGGCCTTCTTGCCGTCTATCCAGGGGGAGATGAATGTGGGGAGCCCGCCGGAAACCTCCTTGCACTGACGGCCCATGGTGCGGAAACTCTCGATGGCTCCCTTGGTGGCACGGGAAATCTCTCCGGAGATGTACCAGCCGCCAAAGCTTGAGTACTTGGAGCCGTAACGCTCCCATATCTCGTCAATCACAAACTTGTTGGCCTCAACCTCATAGCTCATGTCTCCAGTGTCCCAGTATTTTCCGGAATCGTAGAGGCCCAGCCAGAACTTCATGCCGTACTTCTGGGCCAATCGGCAGAACATATCAATAAGGTCTACGGAAGGCATGTAGCAGCCCTTTTTCAATAGATATGGGCTTGGATATGTGATGAATTTGCGGTAGCCGCAGCGGATGTCAATTACGGTGTCAATGCCCATATCCTTCATATAGCGGAAGTCACGGTCCCACTCTGCCTCTCCCCAGTTCTGGTGGGGGATGTCGTGGGAAATCTCGTCCAGGAAGGTGCCCGTTATGGGAAGGGCGTTGGCCTTCTCCACAATGAGTTTGGATTTTACTGAAGGGTCAAGCTCAATGCCGTATCTGTCTTTGTCTGAAGGTTTACAGGCCGATGCCAGAAGCGGTGCCGCCACGGCTGCCACGGCGCCTTTTTTTAAGAAATCTCTGCGGTTTTCCATATTGATGAAGTTTATTGTTTTATCAGGTAACTATGCTTTGCAAGGAGGCTGGAGCCTATTGCTCCGGCTTTCTCTCCAAGCTGGGACACCTTGATCACTGTGTCGCTGTTTACAAGGTTGAGGGAAAGCTTGTTCACCGTGCTCCTGAGGGGCGGAATGAGGTATTTTTCCGTGGCGCAGAGCCTGCCCCCGATGACCACTATGTTGGGGTTGAAGATGTTGATGAGGCCGGCTACGGCGCGTCCCAGGGTCTCTCCTACCTCCTCCACGCATTCAATGCAGAGCACATCCTCCTTTTTCACTGCGTCAAGTATGCTGTCAAGGGTAATCTCCTCTCCGGCGGCATAGGACTTTGACAGCACGGAGGCGCGTCCGTCGGAGAGTTTCCCCACAACAAGCCTGTGGAGGGCGCTTCCGGATGCACCTGTCTCCAGGCAGCCAATCTTTCCGCATCGGCATGGAATATTGTTGTCAAGGAGGGGGAAGTGCCCTATCTCTCCGGAAAAGCCTGATTTCCCGTAGTAGAGTTTCCCGTCCATCACCATACCCATGCCAAGGCCCCAGCCAACGTTGAGGAACAGGATGTCTCCTTCAGTGCCGGGGAGGCTGCTCATATACTCACCCCACGCCATTGCGCGGGAGTCGTTCTCTACCACCACGGGTTTCCCGAATTCGGCCTCCAGAAGGTCCCTGAAAGGCTTTTCCTCGCTGATGAAGAAGGAGTAACTGTAACCTGTGCCGTGGTTTACACGGCCTGTGATGTCCACCCCGTAACCTGCCACTGCGGAACTGTCAATCCTCATCTTGGACTCCAGGCATTTGCGTACGGCAAGGCACATCTCATGGACAGATTCTTCCGTCTTTTCAAGGTGCAGTGGAATGCTTTCCACGGCGTGGACAAGCTGCCCTGGGAAATCCGTGGCCGCAACGGTGATGCGCGCCTGCTCAACATGCACCCCCACAAAGTATCCCGCCTTGGGATTGAGGCCGAAAATGCTTGCGCGCCGCCCTCCGGAGGACCCCGTTTTCCCAAGGTCCACAAGGTAGCCATCGGCCACCATTTCCGTCACTATGCGCGTGACTTTTGGGATGCTGGCGTCCAGAAGCCGTGCAAAATCCGCTATGCTGTAACCCTGGCGGTTTGAGCACAGCGAGAGGATGGTTTTCTTTTCCGGGGCATAATGCCCGCTGATATTTTGGGACAGAGGATCCATTATGTGGCTCAGGTTTTTGCAAATATAGCGAATAGAAATCTTAATTGCAAACACTTTTTAATGAATCGTTAAAAAGTATGGTGGGGTTGTAAATAAATTGAAAAAAAGTTTTGGCTTATTTCGATTTATTTCTATATTTGTGGAGACTTAACCGAAAAACCATATAAACACTAAACCCAAAATGATGAAAGAAAGTTTTGGACAAATGGCAGAGCGCTACCGTAAAGAACTGTATGGCAGCGTATTGCCTTTCTGGCTGGAAAAGTCCCAGGACCTTGAGTATGGCGGCTATTTCACCTGCCTCAACCGTGACGGAAGCGTTTTTGACACGGACAAGTTCGTGTGGCTGCAGGGAAGGGAAGTGTGGATGTTCGCTATGCTTTATAATAAGGTAGAGAAAAACCCGCAGTGGCTTCAGTGCGCCCTTCAGGGCGGACATTTCCTGGAGAGATACGGCCACGACGGAAACTATGACTTCTACTTCTCCCTCACCCGTGAAGGAAAGCCCATCATAGCCCCCTACAACATCTTCTCCAACACTTTTGCCTGCATGGCTTTCGCCCAGCTGGCAGTGGCAACCGGAGAGGAGCATTGGGCCCATATTGCCCGCAAAACCTTCCAGCGCATCCTTGACCGCCGCTCCAACCCAAAGGGCCGCTGGCTCAAGGCTGTGCCCGGCACAAGGCCCATGAAGGACTTCGCCCTTCCCATGATCATCTGCAACATGGCCCTGGAGATAGAGCCCATCATTGAGGACAAGTCTCTCCTTGACAAGACCATAGAGGAGGCCCTTCATGAGGTATTTGACGTGTTCTACCAGCCGGACCTTGGCGTAATGGTGGAAAACCTTGCCCCGGACGGAAGTCTCATTGACTGCTTCGAGGGCCGCCGCATCAACCCCGGCCATGACCTTGAGGCGCTGTGGTTCATGATGAACCTGGGCCTCAGGCTCCACAGGCAGGATATCATTGACAAGAGCGTGGAGATAGCTCTACGCGTAATTGACTACGGCTGGGACAAGGAGTACGGCGGCATCTTCTACTTCATGGACCGCAAGGGTTATCCCACCCAGGAACTGGAGTGGGACCAGAAACTCTGGTGGGTGCATCTTGAAAGCGCCATCTGTATGATAAAGGGCTACCAGCTTACGGGCAATGAAAAATGCCTGGAGTGGTTTGAAAAGCTGGATAACTACCTCTGGACCCATTTCAAGGACAAGGAGTATCCTGAATGGTACGGCTACCTCAACCGCAGGGGAGAGGTCCTTCTCCCTCTTAAGGGCGGCAAGTGGAAGGGCTGCTTCCACGTGCCCCGCGGCCTCTATCAGATAAGTACAATCTTACAGGAAATAGCAGACAAAAAATAAACTATGAAAGGTTTACCCAGATTGTTATTTGCCGTGGCGGCGGCGCTTGTGCTGTCCGTCCCGGCCTTTGCCCAGGGGACGCTCCGCGGCAAGGTGACAGACCAGGACGGCGCGCCGCTTCCCGGTGTTACCGTGATGGTGAAAGGCACCTCGCAGGGTACCATGACCGGTGCCGACGGCAGTTATTCCATGCAGGCGGCAAAAGGCAGCGTCATAGAGTTCTCCTGCCTTGGCCTTGCCACTCAGGAATTCACATTTGACGGCCGCAGCGCCATCAACGTCCAGATGACGGAAGACGCCCTCTATCTTGACGACGTAGTGGTGGTTGGTTACGGTACCGCCAAGAAGGAAACCCTCACGGCGGCGGTATCGGCCATAAAGGGCGACGAACTGCTTAAGGCCCCCGCCACAAACGTGTCACAGGTGCTTGCCGGTAAACTCTCCGGTATCTCCTCCGTGCAGGAATCCGGTGAACCGGGCCTGGACCAGGCCTCCCTGCGCATCCGCGGCTCCGTGTACGGCGTGGCCTATGTGGTGGATGGTTTCCCGGTGGACAACATCAACGACATCGACCCGGCCGATATCGAGAGCGTCTCGGTCCTGAAGGACGGCGCTTCCGCGGCCGTGTACGGCCTGCAGGCTGCCGGCGGCGTGATCATCATCACCACCCGCAAGGGTGACAAGGGTGACGCGCACATCACCTATAACGGGTCGGTCGGCGTGTCGATGAACGCGAATTTCCCGCGCTTCATGAAC
>OMQK01000240.1 GCA_900313205.1 uncultured Bacteroidales bacterium
GGATGCGCGCCAGCTCATCCTGCATCGCTTTGTCGGCATGATGCCAGAGCATGCCAGAGGTGACATAGATGTTGTGGTCTGCCATGCGCTTGTAGTCCTCTGGTTTGACGCTATAGACGTGTACCAGCGTGTTGCGCATCTCATCCTTTCCGCCGTTGATATAGGCGTTGACAATGCGGTTGACTCCCTCGTTGCCCATCACGTGTACGTGCATGGTGATGCCCTTTGCGTTGGCCTTGCGCGTGATGTCGGTCAGTTCCTCTTCCGTCCAGTTGGGGATGCCCTGATGTCCATCGACATAGAGCGGATCGATGAATCCTGTGCCACTTTCCACCGTGCCATCCACGAAGAGCTTGAACCAGTTGGTCCTGATGTGCTCGGAAGTGTATTTCCGGGTGTCGCTGACTATTGTCAGGATGGAGTCCACATCCATCCAGCTGTCCAGTTCCCATGCCGTGCCCAACACGAAGTGCATGTCGCCTGCCTGGTCCATCTGCTGGGCTGCCTTGAAGAAGTTGTCGTTGAAGAAGTAGGAGGTGTAGCCGTCCTGATACATCGTGTAGCCCTCTGACAGCAGCAGCTTCTGGATGTCAACGAGATTGCTCTTGGCTACCTCGGGAGAGAAGATGTATTCATTATCTAAATAGGAACGCACGTACGTGCCTGCCTGCTCTGCCAGATAACCGGTAGGAATGCCCTGGGCATCCAACACAATCTCGCCGCCACGTATTTCCGTCTTGCCAGCGGTGCCATCTTCCTTGACGGCTTCCTTATGATTCACTTCGACGAGCCCGGAACAAATATCCTGGAACTGATGTGTTTTGGTCCTGGAAACCCAGAGGAGATGATAGCCCGTGCCACAGTGCGGCTCCCAGGCCTGAAGGTTCTCAAATACCACGCTTGCCTCAACCAGGGATATGGCATCCAGAAGGCCTCCAACGCAGATTTTATCTCCGCTCAGACTCCTCTTCCCTGGCTATTCCTTACCGGCCAGAACCTGGGGCTTCACGGAATCCTCGGGACGTCGATATCGGCCCTCAACACTTGTAAAATGATTCAATTATGAAATATGCTTTAGTAACTGGCGGAAGCCGCGGAATTGGCCGCGCAATATGCGTCAAACTCCATCAGATGGGCTATGAGGTGCTCATCAACTACGTTTCCAACGATGCTGCGGCAAAGGAGACACTGGACCTCATTGAAGGTCATGGAGAGCTCCTGCGCTTTGATGTTTCGGATCCTGCGGCCGTTCAGGAGGCAATTTCCGGATGGCAGGCCGCGCACCCCGGGGAATACATAGAGGTTCTGGTGAATAACGCCGGGGTCAGGAAGGACAACCTCCTAATCTGGCTGGAACCTGCCGAGTGGTCCAAGGTCATTGACACCAACCTCAATTCCTGGTACTATGTCACCCGCGCTCTGCTTCAGCCAATGCTCCTCAAGAAGTTTGGCCGGATTATCAACGTGGCATCCCTCAGTGGCCTCAAGGGCCTTCCGGGGCAGACCAACTACTCTGCCGCAAAGGGCGGTATGATTGCCGCCACAAAGGCCCTGGCGCAGGAAGTGGCCCGTAAGAAAGTGACCGTGAACTGCGTGGCGCCGGGCTTCATCCGCACGGATATGGTGGAAGGGCTGGATGAGGCGGCCCTCAAGAAAGACATCCCCGCAGCACGCTTTGGAGAGCCTGAGGAAGTTGCCGCCCTGGTTGGCTTCCTTGCATCCCCGGATGCCGGCTACATCAACGGAGAGACCATCTCCATCAACGGCGGGCTGTACACTTAAAATTACACCTCCCGGTGATTGTAGGCCTTCAGGGCGCCTCTTATTAGCATGAGGCTGCGCTGGAGGTCTTCTTTGCAAAGGACGTAGGCAAGGCGCACCTGGTTTCGGCCAAGGTCCGGGTTGCGGTAGAATCCGGCAGCGGGGGCCATCATCACGGTTTCGCCGTCCATGCGGAAGTCCGTGAGGCACCAGCGGCAGAAATCCTCGGCATCGGCCACAGGAAGGCTGGCAACGGTATAGAACGCGCCATGGGGCATGGGGGAGTACACTCCTGGAATGCTGTTGAGGCCCTTTATGAAGAAATCCCTCCTGGACTTGTATTCATTGTAACTCTCACGGGAATACTCCTCAGTGCCTTCAATTGATGCCTCGGCCACAATCTGGCCAAGAAGCGGCGGACTCAGGCGGGCCTGGCAGTATTTCATCACGGTGTCGTAAACCAGGCGGTTCTTGGTCACAATCATACCAATGCGTATGCCGCACTCGGAGTATCTCTTGCTCACGGAATCTATGAGGATGGCGTTTTCCGGAATGCCAAGGCTCATAACGCTCACGTAAGGCTCGTCCGTGTACACAAACTCACGGTAAACTTCGTCGGAAATAAGGTAGAGGTCATATTTGAGGACCAGCTCCTTGATCTTCTGGAGGTCTTCCGGGGAATAGACGGCGCCCGTAGGGTTGCCGGGGTTGCACAGCAGGATAGCGCGTGTCTTAGGCGTAATAACCTCTTCAAAAGCTTCCATGGGGGGCAGTTTGAAGCCGTCCTCAATATAGGAAGTGACGGTTTTCACAACAATGCCGGCCGTGACTGCAAATGAGATGTAGTTGGCGTAGCCGGGCTCCACCATAATCATCTCATCGCCGGGGTTCATGCACGCGAGGAACGTGAGGAGAATGCCCTCGGAGCCACCCGCTGTGACAATGATGTTTTCCGGGGCAATGTCATTGATGCCAAACTTGGAATAGTATCCAACCAGTTTCTGCCTGAGGCCGATAAAACCTTCGGAAGGACTGTACTCAAGGGTTTTGCGGTCAATGTTTTTCAGGGCATCCAGGGCCTTCTGCGGAGTGGGAAGATCCGGCTGGCCGATATTGAGGTGGTACACTTTAACGCCCTGGCGCTTGGCTTCATTGGCCAGCGGGGCTAGTTTACGTATGGGAGACGACGGCATCTCAAGGCCGCGACGTGATATCTTGGGCATAGTAGTTTACAGGATTCCAAGCATACGGCTGCGGACAAGGAGGGCGGCTCCGGTTGGAGCGGCTTTCTGGCGCAGCTGGGTGAGTTTTATGGATGTGTCTTTGTTTGCGATGTTAAGGACGTGGC
>OMQK01000010.1 GCA_900313205.1 uncultured Bacteroidales bacterium
GCACTGCGAAATGCCCTCCATTATCTTTTCTACAGGAACGGTGATTTCTTTTGGCTCTGCGTCCGCGGATGTATCTACGCTCACCATATCTTCCTCTATCTCCTGTTCAATTTCCTGATCCGGAAACTTCTCATAGCCGTCAAAGATATCGGGGTCGTCGTATTTCTCCTCAAAATCGTCGTACTCCTCAAAGCCGCCGGGGTCTTCCGCGCCTATTGATTCCAGTTCTTCAGATGACGGCATCCTTACAAGCCCGCCCGTAGCGGCATTCAGGAGTTGGATGAACATATAGACCCGCTGGAGGCCCACCATGGGCATAAGGGAATAGGTCTTGTCATCTTCCAGGACGAAGATTACCGTGCCACGGATCTCCTGGGCCTGCCCGTAAATTAGGGTTCCGGCCATGTTGTCCGGAAGGTCTTTCATATAGCCGTCTTTATCTACCAGCATAGCCACGTGGCTGCCTTCCAGAGAAAGCGCCTTGGTTATGCGGGTGAGAAGAGGTGAAAAATGAACAACGTCAAAACCGCGGGCGTCTACTTTTTCTGCGAGGGCTTCCAGGTTCAGTGTTTCGCCATCATCCACGTCCATCGCGTAATAAAAGCCCTGGGGATACACGGCTATAACGCCCCGGCTGTCTTTTGAGTCCTCATCCTCGGGGTTGGCTTTCAGATACTCCTTGAGCCACAGCTCCTCTATCTCTTCCGCGTGGTTGGAAAGTTCTCTTGAAACATAGCCGCGGGCCACCTGCTCCAGGGTAAACTGTTCCCTGTCTCCAAGGCGCACCGCCTGCAGGCTGGCTTTTGCCACTCCATCCCTGTCAAGTTCATGCAGGATAACCGACTTGAGCCAAAAACAGTTACTATGACCCATCTCACAGCCTCGCTCAAGCGGCACCAGGGCCTGGATAATGTCTTCAGTATAGCCAAGGTTGCCATAATACAGACAGATACCCTTGAGAAAACAGGCATAGCGGTCGTGATGGGAAATGGCGTAATCAATGCCTTCTGAAATCTCTTTGTGAAGGGCTTCCTGCTCCTCAGAGGAAAGTGTCAGGAAAGCGTCCTGGCTCATCCTGGCCTTGAAGCGGCGGCAGTTTACAGCCCCTTTGCGGACGCCTTCATCGGCCACCTCGCAGGCGCGGTCCCAGTCTCCGGCCGATTCATAAAGCGCTGCCAGCGAGTAATAGCTCTCATTGTCTCCGCGGTCTATACTCACCCGAAAAGCCTTTTCTGCAGCCTCCGGGTCCGTGTTTTCCAACGCCTGGCCCAGCAAATCATAGTAGAGCGTATCACACTCCGGGTGTTTCTCTATGTGCTTCTGGAGGATATCGGCCACCAGGGCAGGGTCCTCGCGGAATCCGTAGTCCCCGAAAATGGTGTTTTCCAGCGTCATGACCTGAGCCAGCTCGCTGCCTGCCTTATAGGAGGTGTCCATAAGGAAGGCGTGCATCTGGGGCATTGCTTTATCGGCCTCCGTGCGGCCGTCAAAGTACATCTGTGCCAGGGCGGCATTGGCGTCCTGCACGCCGTTAGTACCGGCCCAGGTGAGAAGGACTTCGGCCTTTTTGAGGCACTCTCCACCCGGATTCACCAGAGAAAGCCATCGGCCATAACCATAAGCGGCGTAAGGATTACTTTCGCTGCAGGCTTTTAGTTTTTCCACCATCTCGGGGGAAAGGCTCTTGACGCGCCAGCCGGTTAGGAAATGCTGGAGGAAATTACGGTCCGGGGTGATTTCAAAGGTCTTTTGCATATAAAGAGTATTCTTGGTTTTTAGCGTTTAAGGAGCCAGAGCCCGGCCATGGTGAGGAGGGCGTTTAGGGGCAGGATCTCATAGGAGAAGTGGTAGCCGTGGAACCAGGCAACGGAGTTAAGGTCCAGTACAAGGCAGATAAGAGGGGCCAGTATGGCCACTACGGGAACCCATTTGTCACGCACTTTTGTTTTGCAGCAAAGGCCGAAGGCAAAGAGCCCCAGGATGGGCCCGTAGGTATAGCTTGCCAGGCGGTAAACGGCGTCAATGACGCTTGTGGAATTGAGGGCGGCAAAGACCAGGATGCACGCTGCCATTATCACTGCCATGGCGGTGTGGACCAGCGTTCTACGGTTATCGTTCCTCAATATATCTACGGTGAAAGAAGTGGTGAGCGCCGTAAGTGCGGAACCACCGGCGGGGAACCCAGCCATTACAAGGCCGATGATGAAAAGCGCCGCCACAAGGCCTCCTGCTGGCATTAGGCCGCTCCAGGCTATGGTGGGGAACAGCTCGTCCGAGCGTTCCACGGTAAGGCCGTGAAGCCCGGCGAACTGATAGAGGTACACTCCAAGAAGGAGGAACAGCGCTATCACAACCGTCTGCATCAGGGAGGAGACTATGAGGTTCTTCTGAGAGTCTTTAACGTTCTTGCATGCAAGGGTGCGCTGCATCATGTCCTGGTCAAGGCCGGTGGTCCCCACAACCACAAAGAGGCCGCCAAGAAGCTGTTTCCAGAAGAACTGCGGATGATTTATATCGTCAAAGTAGAACACCCTCATAAGGGAAGTATCCGGCTTCCCTACTTCATGGCCGATAAGCACGAGGCACAGGATAACCGCAAGGAGCATGGACACGGTTTTAACTATATCAAGGCCGATAACCGCCTTTACGCCCCCGCGCACGGTATACAGCCACTCCAGAAGCACCACAACAAGCACCGTTACCCAGAACGGAATGCCCGCGGGACCCGCCAGAAGCAGCTGTAGCGTTGCTATCATGAGGAACAGCCTTACGGATGCTCCAAGCATCTTGGAAACAAAGAAAAACCACGCTCCTGTCTTATGGGAACTCACGCCAAACCGCTTGTCAAGGTACTCGTAGACAGACACCACGCCAAGGCGGAAATACAGCGGCGTAAGCACAAAAGCAATGACCAGATACCCCAGGAAGAAGCCAATGCACATCTGGAGATACCCAAATCCGATGTTCCCCACCATTCCGGGCACGGATACAAACGTGACCCCGGACAGACAGGAGCCAATCATGGCAATGGCAACCTTCCACCATGCGGTGGACCTGGTTGCGTAGAAATCCTTATTCCTGGACATTCAGGTTGTTCTTATGGGACCGGCCGATAGGAAGCGGATTCTCCACGCCAAGCAGCTTTACACTTGCCGCCGTGCGCTTTTCTATCCTCCAGACAGGAACTATGTATGATCGGTGGATGCGCACGAACTTTCCTTCCGGAAGCTCTTCCAGAAGGTCCTTGAGCGGTTTCTGGGTTACAACGTCATCGCGATGGTCAAGGTGGAAGCAGGCGTAGTTATTCCGGCCCTCGATATACTGGATGGCGCTCACCGGGATATGGATGGTCTTGTACTCCGACTTTACAAGGATGTCGTCGTCCTTCACCACTTCCTCCGCCCTTGTGCGTACGGCATTCTCATTTTCCTGGCGGGCATCATCGGCCTCCTTCTGGGCCGACAGGCGCTGGGCCCTGGCGGCAAGCATGCCCACAGGGATACCATAGGAAACAACCGCGATCAGCATAATCCACATGGCACGGATGTGCGGCGCAATGCCTGTTCCGTACTCCGGATTACGCGGGAATTCCACAGGCGTAAGGGACATGAGGAAGGTGGCGGCGGCCGTCAGGAACAGGACGCCCAGTACCGTGAGATAACCCTTTTTGCCGTCCAGAAGCACGGGGCCAAGGGCTTTACGGCAAAGGAAGAACACCAGATACAGCCAGCCTATGTACAGCAGCACATAGCTGGAGTGCCACTGCACCCAGTCCCCTATTGGAAAGAGAAACATCATCAACGGCATCATGATGACGCCGAAGATGATGTCTAACCAGTCTACTGTTTTCACGGTTTAGAACTCGTAACCGGCAAACTCGATGTCCTTGGCGGCCCTTTCCTTAAGATCGGCCTTGCGGAAGGCTTTCTCAAGGTTCTTCTTCACGCCTTCTGCGTCTCCCTGACGGGCGCTGATGATGGCTTTGAGGTACCACACCTTGGGATCTCCGCAGTGAGCGGTCTTGAGGGCTTTGTCAAGCTCATCCACAAGGATGAGGGAAAGGACGGTGTTGTGGCAGCAGCCCTTGGGTTCCTTAAGAACCTGGACGGCTTCCTCATACTGGCCGGTAAGGATAAGGACAATGCCAAGGTTCTCCTTTGCCTCAGGGGAAGTGGATTTGCGGAAGCAGTCTTCTGCGGTTTCAAGGTCGTCCTTACGGAGGGCCAGGACGCCGATAGCGTTCACAACGTCATCGTCTCCGCTCTGGACCTTTGCAAGTTCTTTCTCTGCGGCTGCGTTCTTGCCCTGCTGGAGATAAAGAGCGGCAAGATTGTACTGGGCGCGGTCTGAGCCGAATTTATCGATGGCCTTGCGGTACACGCTTTCCTTCTGGGCGGGATCCTTCACAACAGAGGCGACGCGGAGGAGGGCTTCCTCATCAAGGGCGTTTTCATTGTTTGCAAGGAGTTCCACAAGTTCCTCGTTGGTGTAGTTCTTATACTCCACGTTTGCAATGAGGCGTGCACGGCGGAGCTCAGGAAGGACCTCTCCCTTGAGGGCTGTGTACACCTGGGACATGTTCTTGATCTCATTTTCACGCACTGCGGGGTCTGAGTACATGGAAAGGACGCGGAGGATGAGGTCCTTATCCTCGATGTTGCTCTCTGAGACAAGCTGCTGGAAGCCTTCCCAGTCTTCACCTACGCTCTTTACCTCAGGGGCCGTTGTTTCCGTACCCTTGGTAACCTTGTTCCAGGCCTTGAGGGCGCTGTCTCCGCGGTTGCCGGAAAGCTTGTTGTTAAGGTCTGCGCCGCCTTCGGGGGAGGCATAGGCCACGATTTCCGTGCTGGTGACAGTTGAGCGTTCGTCGGCCTGAACTGCCTCCAGGGCTGCGACGAAGTCCTTTACGGAGCTTCCCTTGAGCTCTGAGCCGCGGACTTCTGAGCTGTTGACCAGGTACTTGATCTGGCCCTCAGTGGTGCTGGAGAGGGTCTCCTGGTAATTATCGGCCTTGAAAGCTACGTTGCCGGTGCGCTTTACAAGCATGTAGGTGGTGTTGGCGCCGTCGGCCACTTTCTTGGAGGGGAGGTCTATGGCTTTCTTGCCGGCGTATACCTTGCCGCGAAGCTCAAGATAGCTCTTCTCCATGCCCTCTACGTACTCGAAGTGAACTTTTTCAGTCACTTTCTGGCCGTTTGAGGATACCACCTTGAAGTTGTCCTTTACGTCTTCGCCCTGATACTTGAACGGTTTCATTGAGGCCTCTCCGCCTTCATAGACGATGACGGGGGTTACCTCCAGGATGACCTTGGAGTTGAAATAATCTTTGGGGTAGGTTACGGAAACGGTGGCGTCTATGTTGCCGTTAACAACTTCCAGCACCTGGGGGGTGCACTCTACAAGTACGTCATCGGCCATCTTGGCCATCTTTTCCGGGGATGCGCAGGCTACAGCAATGGCTGCTACTGCAAGAAAAACTGAAATCTTTTTCATATTTATGTTAAAGTTTTGTTCTTTGTGTACAAATATAATAAAAAAACGGCGTGCCGCAAAGCACGCCGTCTGAATTCATTTTGGAGTCCTTGATTACTCTTCCGGATTCTCCTGGGTCACAGGGAACTCTGCGGCTGCAGCCTCTTCCTGGGAATCGGCCTGGTTCAGGATCTCTGTGGAGATGGCGTCGTTGGCGCCGCGCTGGGTGCCGCCACGGGCAACGAACACGGTGATGATAGAGAGCACCAGGATGAAGGCTACAAGATACCAGGTGGCCTTTTCAAGGATGGTGGCAGTCTGGCGTACGCCAAGAGTCTGGTTTGCGGAAGTGAAGTTGGTTGCAAGGCCGCCGTCCTTGCCGTTCTGAAGGAGGACGACTGCAATCAGGAGAATGGCTGCGATAATAATGAGGACAACCAAAACTGTAAATGCTGCGTTCATAACTATTGTTTTTTCATTTCATTCAAAAACCCCTGCGCACCTTTGTTCTCTACGTTACCCCTACCCTAAATCCCTTCCCTCGGGGAAGGGACTTTGTCGCTTCGCTCCGGAGTCACGGTATTCAGCCTTATCAAAGGTGCAGATTGTCAATAAGGGATGCAAAGTAAGCACTTTTTTCCGGAAATTCCAAAATCAGACGGGAATAAATGCGTCTGGCTTCCTCTAATCGGCCCTGTTCCGCGAAAATACGGGCAAGGGTCTCTGTAGCAAAGCGCTCTGCAATGTCAGAAGTGTCTGACTCATCTCCGGCGGTAGAGGAGGATTTGAAGGCAAAACGGCTGAAGATGTTGTCTGAGCCTTCCTTCACGTTGTCATATTGCGCCTGGGAGAAGTAGTCTCCACCAACAACCCTGACCTGGTGTTCACCTTCATTTTGGGCCGATTGAGGCTCCATAAACGATGCCAGGAGGGCCCCAAGGTCTTTGTCGGAACAGTCTGTCTCACGCGCGCCATACGCAAGAGAGGCCATCGCACGGCGGTTCTGGACATAAAGCGCGCTGTGCGCATACTGCTTTTCTCCCCAGCTGTCTCCGCCCACCTTGGACATCCTGCGGGCAAGTTCCACGTGCGCAGCGCCGTACCATGGGTAGAGATTGACCACTCCCGTTAGTTCATCGAGCGTGAGGCTTCTGAGGTTTATGTATGATGAGGCTACCATTGGGCTACTGTTGCATTGAAAATATCTTCCACAAGCTTTTCTATGATTGTTTCGCAGAGTCCGGATTCCACGGCGTCAAGTGACATGGTTGCATCAAAATCTTCGTAGGCTGAGAAATTATTGGAGACGTCGTCTTCCGGATATTTCTTGTTGGAGAATTCTACCTTCACCGTTACCGTGAGACGGTTCTGGGAGGCCATTTCATTGGCGGTAACGGCCGTTGCCTTTACGTCATAACCTGTTATTGTACACACCAGTTCAAGGTCTCCGTCAACGTCTACCTCTTCCAGACGGGTGAGCTTGCGGTATTTCTCCTTGAGGGCCTCCGTGAGGTCATTAGAAAGAGAAGGATTCACCCTCAGGGCGGTGTACTCCACATAGGGGATAGTGATAGTTTTCACATCCGGCTGGATGGATGTCCCGGAGAAGGAGTAGATTCCGCAGGAGGAAACAAGGAGGGCAATGACTATGAATGAAAACAGCTTTCTCATTTCTTGCGGTATTCTTCTGGGAGTTTACGGTAAAGTGTGCGCTCGCTCATGCCAAGTTCCTCGGCGGCCTTCTTCCGGTTGCCATGGTACTTCTCAAGGGCCTGGCGGATGAGTTCCTCTTCTGTGCGACGAACACTTAAAGAATGTTCCACGGCGGGCTGGACTTCCGGCTGGAAGTCTTCCTGCTCCTGCCATTCGGCCTCTTCTTCCGGGGCCGATGTCTCCTGTGGAAGAGGAAGTTCCCTTCTATCCATACGTGCCTTGAGGGCATCCACTTCCTGTTTTATGTCAAGGATGGCCTTGAAGATAGCCTGGCGTTCATCGGCATTGAAAGCACTGCCCTGCGCCTGCTGGGCGGCATCTGCATCATAGACCACGGGGATGGGCTCTCCCTCCTCACGCGGCATGAACGGCTGAAGTTCCACGGCCGATAATTCTATGCGCTGGAGGGTAGGGGTGACCTTGGTTGAAAGCTGGGCGGTAAGGCTCTGGGTGAAGCCCTGGAGCTGACGGATGTTTCCCGGCCAGCGGTACTGCTCGAGAAGGCGGATGGCATCCGGCCTGAGACCTATCTTGCACATTCCGTTCACCTCTGAGAAGTCAGACGTGAATTTGCGGAACAGGAGATAGATGTCTGAGCGGCGGTCACGGAGAGGTGGAATGCGGATCTGGGCGGCGGAGAGGCGGAAGTAAAGGTCCTCGCGGAACTTGCCGCGTTTTACGGCCTCATAGAGGTGCACGTTGGTAGCGGCAACTATGCGGACATCCGTGTGCTCAACCTTGTTGGAACCAACCTTGCGGTATTCCCCGCTCTGGAGGACACGGAGAAGGAGTGCCTGGCTTTCCAGGGGGAGTTCAGCAATCTCGTCCAGGAAGAGCGTTCCGCCATCGGCCTCCTCAAAATAGCC
Source organism: uncultured Bacteroidales bacterium (assembly GCA_900313205.1). Classification (GTDB taxonomy): domain Bacteria; phylum Bacteroidota; class Bacteroidia; order Bacteroidales; family UBA932; genus Cryptobacteroides. The sequence goes on from OMQK01000010.1 coordinate 8,052, forward strand.
CTTGCGGGTATCCGTGGCGCCGGTCAAGGAACCCTTCACATGGCCAAAGAGCTCTGAATTCACAAGTTCCTTGGGAAGCGCCCCGCAGTTTACAACGAAGAACTGACCCTGGCGCCTGGAAGAGTACTGATGGATGATGCGTGCAAAACTCTCCTTACCCACGCCGCTCTCTCCCTGGATGAGGACGCTGAGGCCGGTGGGAGCAAATTTCACAGCCGTCTCAAGGGCGTCGTTCAGGGAAGGGTCGTTGCCGATAATATCGTATTTATTTTTTAGCGCTTGTAAGTCCATAATGTAATAGCTTACAAAAATACTAAAAATTTCCGAAAAATAGAGGCCGGCACCCTTTTGAGGTACCGGCCAATAATTCATGCAGGCAATCCTAGCGGAGCTGGAAGATAACGGGGAAGGTGTAGGTAACCTTAACCGCGCGGTCACGCTGCTTTCCGGGTTTCCACTTAGGGGAGCTGGAAACAACGCGAACTGCTTCCTTGTCCAGGGATTCGTCAACGCCACGGAGAACCCTCACGTTGGTCACACGGCCATCGGCCTCCACGGTGAACTGCAGGGTAACACGGCCCTGAACGCCGTTTTCCTTTGCAATCTCCGGATAAACCAGACGGGAGTTAACCCACTTTGAGAACTCGTTGGCGTCTCCGCCGTTGAAGGAAGGCTTCTGTTCTACCAGCTGGAAAGGAATGGCTTCCTCTTCCACGGCCTCTTCCTCAACCTCTGCTTCCTTGTAGTCCATGATGTCAACGCCAAGGTTGGAGTCGTCTTCCGTAAGATCCAGGAAGTCGTCTTCCAGTTTCACGTCATCGTCCACGATGTCAATCTGGTCTGAGAGGACAGGGATCTGGGGAGCCTCCGGCGGGGGCGGGGGGAGTTCGTTCTGGATGGCGATCATCTCCTCTTCGACGAGAACCTGGGTGGTGTCTTCGAGAACGGCCACGCCCTTTTCACGGGAAGAGAAGTTGAAAGCAAAATACACGATGCCGAGAGCGATCACCAGACCAATCTCGGTGAGGAGCAGTCTCTTGTTTTCGAGGCTTGCTTTGGGTGATTTCTTTACTTCCATACCTTTATGATTTTAGTTATTTTTCTTCTGATGCAAAGTTACAAAACCCATTCCAAGGTAAAAAATAATGCGCCCGCGAAAATCTCGCAGACGCACGTTTATAAACCACTGATTCTCAATTATTTACAGCCGCATAGATTTTGAAAAATCTCGCAAACCCGTTGATTCACGTTGAAAACCATCATTTTTTGGCCATTTACAATCACTTCTCTAAAACGGCCAATAACTGCACCCTGTGCGTTGTATCAGACTGCCTAATGCGCTCTTTGAGACGGTAAAGCTTGTTATAAACGTAGGGTTTATCCTTCTCAAGAAGGGTGGAAATGGTGGTTGAAGAGAAGCCGGAAGCGGTGAACATGAAAAGGAGATAGTCTTCTTCTTTCCATGTGGGAAATGCTTCACGGAGCTTAGCCATTATGCCGTCATACCGGGAGTTCAGGGACTGCTCCAAACTCTTCTGAACAGAAGGATCACTGCGCAACCCCTCAACGATGGAACGGACTTCCTTAAGAATCCTGGGTTGGAGGTTTTCCGTACCTTCATATATATAGTACTGCTCGCAGAGACGGTCCAGGGTGTCCAGCTTTTTATCGGCCTTCTGCTCCACCGCGGAAAGGCGGGATTTGAGGTCTTCTGCGATTGACATCACGCGCTCTGTCTCTTCCCTTTCTTCCGCGAGCTGCTTCTCCAACTGTGCCTTCCTGGCCCAGAAATACAGGACCAGGGTGGCAAGCACAGCGGTTATGAAAAGCAGCAGGGCGCCCATGGACTAGAGATTGCGGAGAAGATTGGTAAGGGAAACCTTCTTCTCGATGAGGGCACGGAGATCTTCAATCTTTACGCGCTCCTGAGTCATGGTGTCGCGCTCACGGACGGTTACGCAGCCATCCTGGAGGCTGTCATGGTCAATTGTTACGCAGAAAGGAGTGCCTATTGCATCCTGGCGGCGATAACGCTTGCCGATGGAGTCTTTTTCATCGTACTGGTAGGAGAAGTCGTACTTGAGCTCATCCACAACTTTCTGGGCAAGCTCCGGAAGACCGTCTTTTTTAACAAGCGGCATGACGGCAACCTTGATGGGGGCCAGGGGAGCGGGAATACGCATCACAACGCGCTCCTCGCCGTTTTCAAGCTGCTCTACGGTATAGGAATGAGCCAGGACGGCAAGGCACATACGGTCTACGCCGATGGAAGTCTCAATCACATAAGGAGTGTAGGAGGTGTTTTCCTCGGGGTCAAAGTACTCTATCTTCTTGCCGGAGAACTTCTGATGGTTACCAAGGTCAAAGTTTGTGCGGCTGTGGATACCCTCAAGCTCCTTGAAGCCGAAGGGGAAGTTGAACTCGATATCAGTTGCGGCATTGGCATAGTGGGCCAGTTTCTCGTGGTCGTGGAAGCGGTAGTTCTCGGCGCCCATACCAAGGTTCACATGCCATTTCATACGGGTTTCCTTCCATTTCTTGAACCAGTCAAGCTCTGTTCCGGGCTTGATGAAGAACTGCATTTCCATCTGCTCGAACTCCCTCATGCGGAAGATGAACTGACGGGCCACAATCTCATTGCGGAAGGCCTTGCCGATCTGGGCGATACCGAAGGGGATCTTCATTCGGCCGGTCTTCTGGACATTGAGGTAGTTCACAAAGATTCCCTGGGCTGTTTCAGGGCGCAGATAGATGAGGTTTGCACCGTCTGCGGTAGAGCCCATGGAGGTAGAGAACATGAGGTTGAACTGGCGCACCTCCGTCCAGTTGCAGGTGCCGGAAATAGGGCAAACTATATTACAATCGATAATTATTTGCCGATATTCAGCAAAATCGTTGGCTTTTTCTGCGGCAACATAGCGGTTGTGAACCTCGTCCCATTTTGCCTTCTCGCGAAGCACATTGGGGTTGGTTGCGCGGAACTGTTCCTCGTTGAAAGAGTCCCCGAATTTCTTGCGGCCCTTGGCCACTTCCTTCTCTATCTTCTCCTCAATCTTACCAAGGTAATCCTCTATGAGGACATCGGCCCTGTAACGCTTTTTGGAGTCTTTATTGTCAATGAGGGGGTCGTTGAAGGCGCCCACATGGCCGGATGCTTCCCAAATACGGGGATGCATGAAGATGGCGCTGTCAATGCCCACGATGTTCTCATTGAGGCGGGTCATGGCTTCCCACCAGTAGTTCTTGATGTTGTTTTTGAGCTGTACGCCCATCTGACCATAGTCGTAAACAGCGGCCAGACCGTCATAAATCTCTGAGGAGGGGAAAATGAATCCGTACTCCTTGCAATGGGCTACAAGCACCTTGAAAAGTTCGTCTTGTGTCATACTATAAATACTATTCAAAAATTTCAGGGAAGGCTTCACGGATTTCCGGTTTGGATATCTCCAGAAGCGGTTTTTTTGCAAAATCACGCTCTGCTATGAGAGGGTGTGGAACAATTAAATCCTTGTTCTTGATAACAAATGCACCATAGCAGAGTATGTCAATATCTATTATCCTGTTATGGTAAATGCGGTTTCCATCGGCATCAAAAAGCGGCTCTGAGAGGTCTCTGCCAAGTTTTTCCTCCACTTCCTTCACCTTGTGGAGAAGCTCCATTGCATGATCCTCCGGGTTGCCGGTACGGGGAAGTCTGTAGAGAACGCAGAAGTTAAGGAAAGCCGGGCCGTCAAAGCCCCAGGAAGGGGTTTCAACAATACGGGAAATGCGCTCCGGATGGGTGCCGAAAGCCTCGTCCAGAAGGTTTACAGCCTTCAGGAGGTTAAGCTCACGCTCCCCAAGATTGGACCCAAGTCCAAGATATACGTTAACTCTCTCCATCTAATTTACCGTAATCGTCTTCTTCATAGTCAAGGCCAAGTTCCACGCGGGCCTCATCAGACAACATACTGCGGTCCCATGCGGGCTCAAAAGTGAGTTCTATTGTGCATTTCTGCACCCCGGGAACGGCTTCTACGCCCTCCTTGACCTCCTGCAGCACTTGATCGGCCATGGGGCAATTGGGGGCTGTGAAAGTCATGAGGATAGAGACCTCCAGTGCCTTGTTTATGGTTAGCTCATATATAAGGCCAAGGTCATATATATTCACCGGGATTTCAGGGTCGTAAACCTCCTTAATTGCGGCTATGACGGCCGCATAAAGGGGTTGAAGCTCCTGTACATCCTCCGCCGTAAGTATGTCCTTATTCTCCACGTGCAATCTCCTTAATTCTATCAATCATAGACACCAGGCCGTTAGCCCTTGTAGGGGATAGGTTGTCCTTAAGGCCGATTTCCGCAACAAAGCCAAAGTCATCCGCAGCTATTTCCGCAGGCGTATGGCCCGAATAAACGTCTATCAGAAGGGATATAATACCCTTGGTGATAATAGCGTCACTATCGGCCTTAAAATAGAGTTTTCCGTCCTGGATTTCGCTGGAAAGCCATACCCTGGACTGGCAGCCTTGTATAAGTCTGTCCTCTGTCTTTTCGGCCTCTGGAAATGGTTCCAGGGCCTTTCCCAGCTCAATCAGATACTCATATTTATCCAGCCACTCCTCATACATTGAGAAGTCCTCTATCACCTGCTGTTTCTTTTCTTCCAGAGTCATATTTGTCATTTCGAGCGTAGTCGAGAAATCTCAAATCAACATTCCGATTGCCTTGTTCAGGCACTCTATAAAATACTTGGCCTCATCCATGGTGTTATACGGGGCAAAAGATGCCCTCAGAAGGCCTGTAACGCCCAAACGGTCCATAAGAGGCTCTGCGCACATCTGGCCGGAACGGAGGGCAATTCCCATCTTGTCCATGATAAGGGCAAGGTCCTCGTGGTGAGCTCCTTTGACGGCGAAAGAGAACAAAGGAATCTTATTTTCAAAGCCTGTCCCATATAGCGTAATCCTCTCATCCTCAGTTAGTTTACTATAGACAAACTCCATTATGGCGGGGTCTGTTTCTTGAGACTTTGCAAACTCCAGCGCAGGAATAAGGGTGGGAACTGCGTTAAAATTCTGTGTGCCAGCCTCAAACTTAGTGGGAGTATCAGCAAAAGTAGTACTCTTAAAACTAACCGACTTTATCATTTCACCACCACCCATAAAAGGAGGCATGGCATCAAGAAGATCCTTCTTTCCGTAGAGCACACCGGTTCCGGTAGAGGCATAGACCTTGTGACCGGAGAAAGCATAAAAGTCGCAGCCAAGCTCCTGGACGTCTACCTTTGAATGAACAATGCCCTGGGCGCCGTCAACAAGCACGGGAACGCCATGTTTGTGGCAAACTGCAACTAATTCCCGCACGGGGTTTACAAGGCCTAACACATTGGAAATGTGACAGATAGCCACAATTTTAGTGCGCTCAGAAATGAGTTTTTCCAAAGACTCAGGTGACAGGACGCCATTTTTCTCAATGTCAAGAACTTTAAGGACGGCTCCCTTTCTCTGACAAAGCAGCTGCCAGGGAACAATATTGGAATGGTGCTCTGCAACAGAAACAATTATCTCATCTCCGGCACAGACAAATGCCTCTCCAAAACTTTGAGCAACGAGGTTAATGGAAGCCGTGGCTCCTGAAGTAAAAACTATCTCTGAAGCATACTGTGCATTAAGATATCCGCGCACATATTCACGGGCGTTTTCATATGCCTCAGTAGCATCAGAAGCCAATTTGTGAACGGCCCTGTGGATATTTGCATTGGCACTTTGGGAGAGCCTTTTCTGCAGCTCAACAACAGAATCCGGACGCTGCGCCGTCGCAGCGTTGTCCAGATAAACCAGTGGCTTCCCATAGACCTTCTGGTCCAGGGCAGGGAACTGGTCTCTTATGTTTTTGAGCAGCATAATGATATTGTAAAATCCTACAAATTTACATAAATTTGCGATATGATAGACTATATTAAAGGACAAATCATTGAGCTTACGCCCACAGAGCTTATTCTGGAGAACGCTGGAATAGGTTACAGCATCCTGATCTCGCTTCAGACATACGAGGCATTCCAAACCAAAACACAGGCCGTGGCATACATCCACCACTATATCCGGGAGGACGAAGAACTGTTCTATGGCTTTGCCACTAAGGACGAGAGAGAACTCTTCCGCCTTCTCATCGGAGTATCAGGAATTGGTGTTGCATCGGCCAGAATGATGCTCTCTACGCTCACCTCAGATGAGATCCGCCAGGCTATACTCTCGGAGGACGTAAACAAGATCAAGAGCGTAAAGGGAATTGGCCTCAAGAGTGCCCAGAGGCTGGTTTTGGAGCTTAAAGACAAGGTTGTAAAGGGAGAAGGACAGGCCGATACAGTGCTCTTCAAGGCAGGAAATTCCGCCCTTGTGGAAGAGGCAACCACGGCTCTTACTATGCTTGGATTCTCCAAGGCTAACATTGCGAAAGTCATGCCTTCAATCCTCAAAGACAACCCCTCCGCTCGCGTAGAAGACATAATAAAAGCCGCCCTTCAGCGGCTATAGCGTTCCACGTGGAACAAAGATTACCTTCCAAAGTAGACCAACAAAACTGATATATCAGAAGGGGACACCCCGGAGATTCTTGAAGCCTGAGCGATTGTCTCAGGCTTATATCTTTTCAGCTTCTGACGGCACTCTATCGAAAGTCCTTGAAGAGAGTCAAAATCAAAGTCTGAAGGTATTCTAATATACTCCAGGCGGCGGTTTTTATCGGCCTGGGCCTTCTCTCTTTCAATATATCCGGAGTACTTGATTCCTATTTCTACGGCAGCCACAACATCTTCTGAGTAAGTTCCACGTGGAACAAATTGGATAAAATCAGAGAGAGAAACTTCGGGCCTGGAGACAATATCTTCCAATCTCTTGGACTCTGAAAGAGGAGTAGAACCTAAAGACTCAAGTACAGGATTGGCAACTTCTGTGCGGAGTTTTACTCTAGAAACTGCAGAAGAAAGAGCCTCAACATCCTCCTGTTTTCTCATCATCAGAGAGTACCGTTCCTCTGAGGCCAGACCTAGAGAATGCGACAGAGCAGTAAGGCGGAAATCGGCATTATCCTGCCTCAAAAGTATCCTGTACTCCGCCCTGGACGTGAACATACGGTAAGGCTCGTCAACGCCCTTATTGATGAGATCGTCTATGAGAACACCTATATAGGCCTGGTCTCTAGAGAGCACAAACGAATCCTTTTCCTGAAGGTACAGGTGGGCATTAACACCGGCCATTAGACCCTGACATGCCGCCTCCTCATATCCAGTTGTTCCATTAACCTGACCTGCCAAAAAGAGGTTTTCTACAATCTTTGAACGCAGACTATGATGAAGGTATTGGGGGTCGAAATAGTCGTATTCAACTGCATATGCCGGCTTAAACACCACAGCATTCTCAAGACCTTCAATGTGCCTCATGGCCCCTCATGGCCTCTAACTGCACTTCCAGGGGAAGTGAAGAAGAGAAACCCTGAAGATAATATTCAGGGGAGTTCACGCCTTCAGGCTCAAGAAATAGTTGGTGAGAATCCTTATCGGCAAACGTCCTTAACTTATCTTCAATGGAGGGACAGTAACGGGGACCTTTGCCATGAATCATTCCGGTAAAAAGCGGAGACTTGTCAAAACCGGATTTCAGAATCTCATGTACTGTCTCATTAGTATGAAGAAGGAAGCAGTCCATCTGGACACCTCCGGACTGGACAGCTGAGGGAACGTCAAGGAAAGAGAAGCGCTCCGGAGATTCATCTCCTTTCTGACGGAGCAACTTATCAAGATCAAGGGACCGGACATCAATCCTTGGAGGAGTGCCGGTTTTCATCCGGGCAGTAGGAATTCCAAAAGCCGCAAGCTGATCGGAAATTCCATAAGCAGCTTTCTCTCCTATACGGCCCCCCTCAAAAGAATGCTGACCGACGAACATCTTTCCGTTAAGGAAGGTGCCGGCAGTCAAAATAACCGCCTGAGAGTAAAATTCTGCGCCTGTAATTGTACGGACTCCCGCAATTTTTTGATTCTCAAAGAGAAAATTTTCCGCAAAATCAGCGTAAATCCTTAATTTACAATTACTTAAGAGAATATTTAACCAGGTTGCAGAAAACTTCTGTTTATCGCATTGGGCACGGGGACTCCACATTGCCGGACCTTTAGAGCGATTGAGCATCCGAAACTGGAGAGTGGCGGCGTCAGTGACAAGTCCTGAGTATCCTCCAAGTGCGTCAACCTCCCGTACAATCTGCCCCTTGGCAATTCCGCCAACAGCCGGGTTGCAACTCATCTTGGCAAGCCCGCTCAGATCAGGTGTAAGAAGAAGGACGGAAGATCCCATATTGGCGGCAGCCATTGCGGCCTCGCAGCCAGCGTGACCTCCACCTACAACTATAATGTCAAAACGGTTATTCATACTTTATCACGGAGACCAAGGTAATAATTCTCCTTAGCTCTCATCATGGCAATATCTTCCTCAGAGTGGTCGTCATATCCAATAAGGTGAAGAAGTCCGTGGACTATTACACGGTTTAATTCCGTAGGGAAATCCACGCCGTAGAAAGAGGCATTCTCACGGACAGAATCAATGGAAATGAACAGATCACCGGAAAGACGGTCACCCTCACAATAATCAAAAGTAATGATATCTGTGTAATAATCGTGTCCCAGATATTTAATATTGACATCCAGAATATAATTATCGGAACAAAATATAATAGCAACATCACCCAGCTTCTTGGCTTCGCTACCTGCAACAAACTTGAGCCAGCGGGAAGTAAGGCGCTTCTCCTTAAAAGGGAAGTTAATATCTTCGTTGAAATAGGTAACCATTACTCAAACTCAAAAATTGAAATAAAACCTGTTAGCTCCAGGACATCCTTGACAACTTCATTGACATTCTTAAGGACAACCCTGGACCCCACACTCTTTGCTTTCTTAAGAATTCCAAGGAGAAGGCGCAGACCGCTTGACGCTATATACTCAAGATCAGCGCAATCAATGACCACATCCTTACCCTTACTCTCAAGAAGGGGCTGAAGTGAAACCTCGGCATCAACGGCAGCGGCAGTATCAAGCTCCCCTTTAAGGATAGCAAGAATCTGTTTATCAGACTGTTGAATCTCAATTGTCATACTATGGATTTTGTTAAAGTTAACACGTTGAATTCTGTCTTTCGGCAATAGGACACAGAGTCCATTATCTCACGGGAAAGGAGAATACCAAGGCCTCCTATAGAGCGTTCCTCGGCGCTTAAGGTGATGCTTTGAGGAACAACTGCGGTTGGGTCAAAGGGAATACCTTTGTCAACTATGGTGAAGCGTAGCTCCTTAAAGTCGCTATCGGCATAAATGGACACCGTCCCTTCCTTGGGAGAAGGATAGGCATAGCTCACAACGTTCACAACCATCTCCTCTACCGCAAGCCGTATACTGAGCCCAAGCTTACCATCAAGCTGAAGTTTGGCGCAGATACCCTTCAGGAAATCGCTAAGCTTAGAAAGCTCCTCAACCTTATTCTTAAGGACCAGACTCTCTTTGAAAAGAGTCATCTTGGGATAGTGGATAAGGAGCATCGTTAGGTCGTCGCTCTGGGGGGCTCCGCCAATGAATTCATGGGCCGATTCCCGAAGCGAAAGAACGGTCTGCTCAGGCGAAAAAGAAGAGCTCAGGGACAGCCGGAGAGCATCCTCCAGGCGTGACTTCCCAAAGGGCTTTCTCTGAGTATTCTTTGCCTCCGTTAGGCCGTCAGTATAAAGGAATATGGACGATCCCGGAGTGAGCTCTATGAACTCTTCCTCATAAACGGTGTCAGGAAAAACGCCCAGAGGAAGATTGGCCTTGGACGGCAGGACAGAAATGTTTCCGGAAAGAAGGAAAGGTTTGTCGTGACCGGCGTTACTGTAGCGGAACTTTCCCGTATAGAGATCCAGGCACCCTACAAAGAAGGTCACAAACATATTTGTGTCGTTATCCCTGCACGCCTGAGTATTGAGCACTGTCAAGATACGCGAGGGGCTTTCCTCTTTTTCAGAAACAACCCTGAAAAGGGAATGGATAACAGACATGAGCATTGCCGATGGAACACCTTTCCCGCTTACATCACCAACACAGAAAAAGAGCTTTCCGTCACGACGATAAAAGTCAAATAGGTCTCCTCCCACCTCACGTGCGGGTTCCAGAAGACCAAAGATATTGTCCTGGAATGCCTTGGGAAGCATTTCCTTCTGGATGCTGCGCGCGGCGGAAAGTTCTCCGTTTATGCGCGCCTGCTCCTGGGAGGCCTCGCGGAGTTTTGCCTCACTGCGGGCATAATGGTAAAGCATCACGGCAAGCACGCCAATGCCAAGGAGGGCCATCAGAAGATGCTCCTGATGCATTGTCCGGATAGGGGCCGATATTTCCTCGGACAGATCCTCATGAACCTCCTGTTCCACCAGGTCAATAGTGCGCCTATAATGCAAAACTGAAATAATCTCCACCAAAACGGCAGCGACAACAGCAATGCACACTATGACAATCCACTTTCTGGAGGGTTTTTTCATGGTGTAAAGTTACATATTTCAAACGAAAATTCTAAATTTGTGAATATCAAACACCAAAACGATGAAACCGGCCCCTGCTAACACCATCCTTCAGGACTTTGAGAAGCACGTCCAAAACACCCCGGAACACGTAGCAATTGTATATGAAAACGCCAGCCTGACATACGAAGAGGCCAACCGCCTCTCTGACAACCTGGCTGCATATATTGAGTCAAAAGTCCCCCAGAAAAGCGTTGTGGGAATAATGATAGGCCGCGGTTTGCATATGCTCACAGCCCCCATCGGCGTACTTAAGGCAGGCTGCGCTTACCTTCCCCTTGATCCCTCGTATCCGCCTGAGCGCCTGCAGTTTATGATGAAGGACGCGGGCGCCGCCATGCTCATCGCCGACGAGTCCCTTCTACCCATCCTCAAGGACACGGACGTACCCGTTGTAAAGACGGCCGATATCGAAAAACTGCACCCCGGAAAGCCGGTTTCTGAGCCATCGGCCGATGACCTCTTCATCCTTCTTTACACCAGCGGCACCACCGGTACGCCTAAGGGCTGTATGCTGAGCCACAGGAACGTCTATGCCTTCTGCTCCCACCACAGGGACAATATGGGGTTTGGCCCCGATACCCGTATGACCGGCTACGCCAGTTTTGGCTTTGACGCCTTTGCGGCAGACCTATACACAACAATAATCTCCGGCGGAACCCTGTACGTCATTCCGGACCGCATACGCCTTGACCTTCACGCCCTCCACGCCTACTATGAGGAAAACGGCATCACACACTGTTTCATGACCACCCAGGTGGCCACGCAGTTTGCCATCAATTACCCGGACTGCAAGGGCCTCAAGGTCATGTTCACGGGGGGAGAAAAGATGTCAAGTTTCCCGCTTCCGCATTACAGGCTTTTCAACTGCTACGGTCCTACGGAATGCATGTGTTACGTGGTGGACGAGGAAGTGAAAGTGCAGGAGGACAACATCCCTATCGGCCTTCCCCTTGAGGGCGTCCACACCTATATTGTAGATAAGGACGGCAGGCAGGTTCCGCAGGGTGAAAGCGGAGAACTGTGGGTTGCCGGCTGGCAGGTGGGCCTTGGATACCTCAACCGGCCGGATAAGACCGCCGAGGTATTCATCCCCAACCCCTTTGAGAAAGACCCTGAATTTGCCCGCATCTACCGCACCGGAGACATAGTCCGCCAGCGGGCCGATGGAAAGATTGAGTATCTTGGACGCCGTGACGGCCAGGTGAAGATCCGCGGCTTCCGCATTGAACTGAAGGAAGTGGAAGCAGTGATAAGGGAATTCCCGGGCATCAGGGACGTTACCGTCCAGGCTTTTGACGAGCCTGGCGCCGGCGGCGGAAAATTCCTGGCGGCATACATAGTAAGCGATAAAGAAATTGACATTCAGGAACTTGATTCATTCATTGCCGACAAAAAGCCGCCGTATATGGTCCCTGCCGTGACCATGCAGATAGAGGCCATCCCCCTCAACGTAAACCAGAAGGTGGACGTGAAGGCCCTGCCAAAGCCGGAGCCCCAGGAACGGAAGACCGAAGGCCATGTTGCCCCCTTGAATGTCCTGGAAGAGGAACTGGCGGCCCTTGTAAAGGATACGGTAGGAATAGGCGGATTCGGCCTTACAGAGCCCCTCTATTATAGCGGCCTTTCGTCCCTCAGCGCCCTCAGGCTAGCAACGGAACTGTACAAGAAATACGGCATAGAGCTCAATATGGACAGTTTTGCAAAGACAGCAAGCCTCCAGAGCATTGAGAACGAAGTCCTTAAGGTCTTGATGAAGCCAAAGGTGGCCGATAATAAGGGAGAACAGGCCCAGGATGAGCCTCAGGAACTCACGTTCCAGCAGACGGGCCTGTACCTTGACTGCGTCAAAAACCCTTCCTCAACAGCCTACAACCTGCCTTTTATCCTCACCATCCCAGATGGTGTGGGCGCAATTGAACTGAAGGCGGCGCTGCTTGACATCCTCAAGGCCCACCCGGTACTCACCGGCCGCTTTACTCAGCGTGACGGAAAGGTTTTAATTGCTCCCGGGCCTGCTCCGGAAGACATCCCCTATACAAAACTTAAGGAAGAGAAAGAGTTCCTGAAGCTCAAAGAGAACTTCATGCAACCCTTCGACCTCTCAAAGGGTCCACTCTACAGGCTCAATATAGTACAGACTCCCGGCAAACTGCGCCTTATGGGAGACTTCCATCACCTGGTGTTTGACGGCAGGTCCTACGACGTTTTCCTTTCAGAGCTTGCCGCCGCCCTTGAAGGCCGTAAGCCCGAAAAGGAGTCCTACACCTACTTCCAGTACGCCTCTGATCAGAAATCCTACCAGGACAGCCAGGAATTCAAGGAGGCCGAGGCCTACTTTGCCGCCCGTATGCAGGGCAAGGAAGAAGAGACCGGCCTTATCCCGGACAAGAAGCCGGAAGAAGGGGAGGTGGGCCACGAAAAATGGCTCCGGAAGAAGGTTGGGGCAGACGTCCTTACTCGCTGCCACGCCCTTGGAATATCGCCCGCAAGTTATTTTCTATCGGCCTCATTCCTTACCGTAAGCGCCTTCTCCGGGCAGAAGAAAGTGTTCCTCTGCACCGTTGCCAACGGCCGCACGGATATGCGCGCATCAGACACTTTCGGTATGTTTGTGAACACCATGCCGCTGGTTGGAGAGATCGGCACCCAGAGGGCCGATGACTTCCTCAAAGAGACGGACGCCGGCTTTTCTGCCACCCTTTCATACCAGAATTATCCCTTTGCAAGGATTGCATCGGCCTACGATTTCCATCCCGCGGTGATGCTGGCATACCAGGTGGGGCTGCTGGAAAAATACAGCGTAAACGGTAAGGCGCTTGAGGATGAACTAATAACTCAGGACACGCCAAAATTTCCCCTTAGCATATTCATAGAGGGCACGGAGGGCGCCCCGGAACTGGCTCTTGCCTACGACGACTCCCTGTACTCCGAGCCCCTTGTGCAAAGTTTTGCCGATTCCCTTGAGACTGTTTGCCGCGGACTTCTCAGGGACTGCCCTGTAACGGAGATTCCGTTTGTGGAGGGAGACCGCCTTAAAGAGCTTGACAGCTTCAATGACTTCACCCAGGAAGTAGACCTTAGGGAGACTGTTGTTACCCTTTTCCGCAAGCAGGCAAAGGCCACTCCGGATGCCCCTGCGGTGCTTTTTGAAGGCAAAACCATCAGCTACAGGGAGCTTGACCGCATAACGGATTCCCTGGCCGCGAAGATCCTTGGATTTGGCCTTAAAGAGGAGGATGTGGTTTCCGTACTCATTGGCCGAAACACCTGGATGACAAAGGCTTCCATGGCCGCAATGAAGGCCGGATGCGCGTATCAGCCGCTGGATCCTTCCTACCCGCCGGAGCGCCTAAACTTCATGATAAAGGACTCAGCGGCAAAACTTATTATTGCCGATAAAGAGTTTCTCCCGCTGGTAGGGGACTACAAGGGCCCCGTGCTTACTACTGAGGAGCTTGAGAAACTACAGGATCTGCCCTACAAAGCTATCGGCCCTAAGCCGGAGAGCCTCTACATCCTTCTTTACACATCCGGCTCCACGGGCACGCCAAAGGGCGTCATGCTGGAGCACCGCAACCTTGTGAACTTCTGCGCCTGGTACAATAAGTATTTCGGCCTCAAGGCCGGAGACCGCGTTGCCGCATTTGCAAGTTACGGGTTTGATGCAAATATGATGGATCAGTACCCCGCCCTCACCTGCGGCGCTTGTGTGTGCATTATCCCGGAGGCTGTCCGTCATGACCTTGGCGCCCTTGACCGTTTCATCACGGAAAACGGCGTCACGCATAGTTTCATGACCACCCAGGTTGGCGTCATGTACGCCAAGAACTTCCCTGAGAACAAGTCCCTGAGGCACCTTTCCGTAGGCGGAGAAAAACTGGTTTCCATGCCGCCGCCCTCATACGCATTCTACAACGGCTACGGCCCCACGGAGTGCACCATCTTCTCCACAATCTTCCACGTCAAGGAAAAGGAGGACAACATTCCTATCGGCCATCCGCTCAGTAACGTACAATTATATGTGGCCGATCCTCAGATGCGCCGCCTTCCCGTTGGTGCGGCCGGAGAACTGCTCATAGGGGGCGCCGGAGTGGGCCGTGGCTACCTTAACAACCCTGAAAAGACAGCCCAGAGCTTCATAGAAAACCCGTTCCAGCCCGGTGTAAGGCTGTATCGCTCCGGCGATATTGTGCGTTACAGGGCAGACGGAAACATTGAATTCGTGGGCCGCCGTGACGGCCAGGTAAAGATCCGCGGTTTCCGTATAGAACTCAAGGAAGTGGAAGCCGTAATCCGGGAAATCCCGGGCGTGAAAGACGTCACCGTACAGGCGTTTGACGCCCCTTCCGGCGGCAAGTTCCTGGCTGCATATGTGGTGGCCGATGGATCCTTCGACACAAAGGCTGCGGCAGAGTACATCCGGGAGCGCAAACCGCCGTATATGGTGCCTGCCTCATGGATGCAGCTTGACAAGATTCCTCTCAACGTAAACCAGAAGGTAGACCGCAAGGCCCTGCCGCCGGCAACACCCAGCGCCATGTACGACTACGTTGCCCCGGTTGGAGAGACGGAAAAAGCCCTCTGCTCCATTTTTGCCGATGTCCTTGGCGTTGAGAAAGTGGGCGCCACAGACTCTTTCTTCGACCTTGGCGGCAGCTCCCTCATGGTCACCAATGTAATGGTGAACGCAGAGAAGAAAGGCCTCCGCTTTGCCTATTCCGATGTATTCTCCCATCCATCGGCCCGTGCCCTTGCTAAATTCCTTGGCGGAGATGAGGCTCCATCAGGAGAGGACAGCAACATTACGGAATACGATTATTCCGCAATAGACGCCCTCCTGAAGAAGAACAGCCTTGAATCCTTTGCCAAAGGAGCGCGCATCGGCCTTGGAAAGAACATCCTCCTTACAGGCGCAACCGGATTCCTTGGCGTGCACGTTCTGAAGGAACTTATTGAGAGCTCCGGCCCGGACACCACCATCTGGTGTCTCCTGCGCTCAAAGGGAGAAATCACGCCCCAGCGGCGCCTGAGGGAAATGCTTGTCTACTACTTTGAGAAGGATTACCGAAAACTCCTGGGCACCCGTATACAGGCCGTTGAAGGCGATATAACAAAGCCGGAAAGCCTGGAGGCCCTGAAGGACATTGACATGGTGTTCAACTGCGCGGCAAACGTCAAGCACTTCTCCAAGGGAACGGACATAGAGGACATAAACTACGGCGGCGTAAAGAACCTTGTTGCATTCTGTGAACAGCGTGGCGCCTATCTGGTGCACGTTTCAACTGAAAGCGTGGGCGGCCTCACTCCCGGAAAGGTCCCCGCAACGCTCACGGAGCAGACCCTCTTCTTCGGGCAGCTCACAGATAACCAGTACGTCCATTCAAAGTTCCTTGCCGAGCGCCATATCCTGGAGCATATGGTGGAAGGGACGCTGAAGGCAAAGATCCTCCGCGCCGGCAACCTTAGCCCCCGCGCCCAGGACGGAGGATTCCAGGTGAACATGAACGCCAACGCCTCCATGGGCCGATTAAAGGCCTTCAAGATGCTTGGCGCCTGCCCCTATGGGCTCCTTGAAGAGAGCCTGGAGTTCACTCCTATCGACGAGGCCGCTTGCGCCATGGTGCTCCTTGCCGGAACGCCCCTTGAGAACTGCGTCTTCAACGTTTCAAATGACCACCTCATCCCTATGGAGGACATCCTCTCACGCCTGAGGATAATAGACGGAAGGCCTCTTGAATATGTGGAAATGCCTGCCTTCCAAAAGCTCATGAAAAAAGCCAATGCAGATCCTCTCAAGGCAAGGATAATGGCTCCGCTGGTGGCCTACGAGCAGTCTGCCGCAGAGAAGGAAGGAGTGGAGACAAAGGCCTCCACAACCTTCACCATGCAGATTCTCCACCGCCTTGGCTTCCGCTGGGACCACACTTCAAGCCTCTATCTTGATATGATATTCGAAATGCTGCGCACAATGCAGTATTTTGATTAACTTTGCGCCCTATGAGTGAATTCAAAACCAACAAAGCAGTATTTGTGGGCGTCATCCTGGAAAAGGGCGGCGAACTTAAAGTGAAGGAGTATCTGGACGAACTCCAGTTTCTGGCCGAGACCGCCGGCGCAACAGGTGACAAGATGTTCACCCAGAGGCTTGAAAGGCCCGACAAGGCTACCTATATCGGCCCCGGAAAACTGGAGGAGATCAAGGAATACTGCATTGACAACGAGATTGAGTACGTCATCTTTGACGACGAACTAACCGGTATGCAGCAGCGTAACATTGAGAAGATAATCGCCTGCTCCGATGTCATAGACCGTACCAGCCTTATCCTTGAGATATTTGCCCAGAGGGCCAAGACTTCCTATGCCAAGATGCAGGTGGAACTGGCCCACTACAACTATATGCTCCCCCGCCTTGCGGGTATGTGGACCCACCTTGAGCGCCAGAGGGGCGGTATGGGAACCCGCGGCGGTATGGGTGAGACCCAGATAGAGATTGACCGCCGTATTGTAAAGCAGCGCATTTCCAAACTTAAGGAAGACCTCAAGAAAGTGGACAGGCAGATGGCCACGCAAAGGGGTAACAGAGGCTCTCTGGTGCGTTTAGCCCTTGTGGGGTATACCAATGTAGGGAAAAGCACTTTAATGAATTTACTGGCCAAATCTGACGTGTTTGCGGAGAACAAACTCTTTGCCACCCTGGACACCACCGTAAGGAAGGTTGTGATAGAGAATGTACCGTTCCTCCTCAGTGACACAGTAGGCTTTATCCGTAAACTCCCCACTCAACTTGTAGAGGCCTTCAAGAGCACCCTTGATGAGGTAAGGGAGGCCGATGTCCTTGTACACGTGGTGGACATCTCCCACCCTGATTTCGAGGAGCAGATGGAGGTTGTGGAAAAGACTCTCCGGGACATCGGCGCCGCAAACAAGCCCTGCTACGTGGTTTTCAATAAGGTTGATGCCTATACCTATGAGCCCTACGACGAATTCTCCCTTGAGCCAAAACAGCCCGCAAACCGCACGCTGGAAGAACTCAAGCACAGTTGGATTGCGGAAGAAAAGACTCCCTGCATCTTCATATCGGCAAAGGAGAAAATCGGCATAGAAAAACTCCGCAACGACCTTTATAAAATCGTTGCGGAGATTCATGCGGGAAGATATCCTTTCAATAACTTCCTATGGTAGACTACTCGTCTGCGGCTAAGCCGGTGTAACGGTATCCAACCACCTGATAGTGGTCATAACCATAAGCGGCTGCAAGGGCGTCGTCAGAAAGTTTTACCTCAAAGAAGATTGAGTCTGCGGGCATTCCGCTGGGCGTCTTTGCGGCGCCAAGGAGGATCTTACCCTTGGAAACAACTGCTTTGTCGGTCATATAACCATTGGCAATGCCGGCGCTGGCCGGGTGGCGGTTGGGCTCCTCGGTCTCTGAACCGAAAGTGAGTGCGCCAAGGCTGCAGGGAACCTTAACCTGGTAACCGAGAAGATTGCTTTCCTTGGTATCTGAAACCCAGATAGAGTCTTTGGCATTGGAAGCGACGGAGAAAGTCAGGGCAAGCGAATAACCGCCGTTGAAATCCTCGAAACCGGGAATAATGTCACCGTTTGCGTCTACGCAGTTATAAAGAACGTACCACTGTCCGGCAAGAGCTGCCGCATCGGTTTTGCCGATAGGGTCTTTCTGGCAGGATATGGCAAAAGCCACAATGGCTGCTGCAATAATGAATAATACCTTTTTCATAGCTCTTACTTTAATTTAAAGTGAAAGGAGTGAGTGTTACGAAGCAGAAGCCGAAGTTCCAGTCAAGAACGCCTGTTGCAGGATCATAAGTTCCAACAAAAGCGGCTTCGTCTGCGGGATCATAGAAGTACCAGTCGTCCTCGGTGCCTTCAAACTTGAGGGTATTGTCACCGTTGACTGAGAAGTAGCCCTCCCAGTGGAAGTCATAGGTGGGTTCATATCCGGGGTAGATACCGTAGAAATAGTATCCGCCGAGGAGGTCCTCAACGTAGTATTTTCCGCCGCCGGCGTCTTCAACTACGATGATTGCGCCTGTGTAATCCCTTGAAAGGCTTGCATTGTGAGCACGGCCCTCGTAAACGGTGTTTATATTGCCGGGGTTGATAACCACAACGTCCCTGGAGGCAGTTGCGGGGAAACCATCGGCATTTACTATAAGATAGTTCACCTTGTAAGCACCGGGGGTGGAAGCGTCAACGCCGCTTACATCCACGGTAACCTGACTGGTTACGTCCTCACCTTTCATCTCGGCGCTGAAACCGGGATCCGTGTAGGTTCCGCCAACAGCCATAACATAGGGGTTATCGCCCGTAAGGTTAATGCTGGCGTAGTAGGTAATCCTTGTCTGGCCGGCCGACTCTTTCTTACAGGAAACGGCAAGAAGGGACAGGGCGGCGACAATAAGTATTATACTGTATTTTTTCATAATTACATCCTTTTTTATTTAGCCCAGAATACCTTTTCATTGGTTTCCTTCTGCTTGGGGCAGTTAGTATTGTAGTCTACGGATGCCTGAGGATAAGGCCAGCGCTGAACAATGCTGTTGGCACCGATCTTAGCCTCAACCTGATAAGGAGTATAGAGTTCACCGGGGGTGAGAGCGGCAGTATTGACAGCGTCATTAGAGAAACTGTAGATATCCTCAGCCTTCTTTCCGCCGAATGCGGGATAGCCAAGACGGCGCATTTCGCACCAGGCCTCGAAACTGTTGTAACCGCTGAGTGCAATCCACTTCTGGATGCCGATATATTTGTCGGCGTTGGCGGCGCTGTAAGGATATGCTGCAATTGCTGCTGCTGCATCGGCTGCGGTAAGGCCTGCTTCCGCGAAGGAATCTGTGATAGCGGCCTCATAGTAAGCCTTTGCGTTCACTGCATCGTTCTTTACCTTCTGGTAGTACTCTGCAAGGAAGAATTCAATCTCACTGAGGGAAATCAGATAGACAGGGTCATTGTACTTTGCTGCAGGACGGCAGAAAGCATCAGACTTGTAGTTATCTGACAGGCTCATATTGTAACCGGAGATGCTACCCCAGTAAGCGTTGCCCTTATTCTTGCTGAAGAATTTTGCAAGACGGGCGTCACCGTAAGCGTCAAGGGCTGCATAAAGGGCTACGTTAAGACCGCAGTTCACCTGGGTGCTTCCGAAGTATGAAGCAAACTCTTCCTGGTAGAAAGGATTGGCTTTACCTTTCTCGTTCTTGTCGAGGCAGGTCCAGGCCACGCTTGCATCGGGGAAGTTGCCTTCCGCTACAAGTGCGTCAAGTTTTGCGTCCACGCTCTCAACTGCACGCTCGCGCATATAGAGTTTGAGAAGGAGGGCGTTTGCAAACTTAACCCAGTTGGTGGCATCCTCACCATTGTAAAGGAGGTTGGTAGCCACAGGGATTGAACCGTAAACGGCAATTGCACCGTTTGCCTTGTCAAGGGCGTCGGTGAGTTCTTCGATGATGCCCTTATAGACATCCTTACCTTCGTCGTACTTGGGGCTGAGGATTTCCTTGCCCTTGTTGGCCTCTGAATAAGGAGTCTCGCCATAGGCGTCTACAAGAGCCTGATATGCGAACACCTTGATGCAGGTTGCTGCAAGATAGGTTCCCCAGAGTTCCTGGTCCTTTGCCTTGTTCTGAACGAATACGGCGTTGCCGATAGCGGCACGGGTAATGTCAGTATAAGCATTGGTGGTACTACCGGCGTCTACATTGAACTGGCTGTAGCCAAGGTAGTTGGAAGTGCCGAAATACTGGGCGTAGTGCTCTGCCAGATAACCGCCGATGATGCGGTAGAGGTCACCGTAACGGGCGCAAAGTGCCATTTCAGCGGCGGGAAGAGCCATATCAACGGTAGCCTGTTCCTCTTCAGGAGCGTTGGGGCTGTGGTTGATATCCAGGAAGTCCTTGCAGGAGGTAAGTGAGAGGGCTGCTACAGCAGCTATGATTGTGAAAATCTTTTTCATATTCTGTTCCTCCTATTAGAATTTAACATTAAGGTTGAAACCGTAGATGCGGCAGGAAGGGTTCACGTAAGTTTCACCCATAAGGCCGTCGGTGTCGGTACCCTCATTGGTGGATTCGGGATCGATGTAGTAGTTGTCCTTTGCGGTCCAGGTGAAAGCATTGTTCACGAAGGCCGATACGGAAACACCTGCAAGAGGGCCGATCCACTTCTTGGGAAGGGAGTATGTGATAGCAACGTTACGGAGTTTCACGAAGGAGCGGTCTACGAGATAGAACAGACGGCCTTCGCCGGCGCCGTAGTCGTCAAAGTAATCCTGATAGGAACTATCATTGGTATAGATGGGAACGGTGTTCTCGGTGAAGCCGATAACCTTGCCGTCGGCATCCTTGACCTGCATTGCAGAGTTGGGAATCACGAAAGGATTACGGTCGTTGTAAGTGGTGATGAGGCCGTTACCGGTGAACTCCATAAGGTTCTTGGAACGGGAGAACATCTTGCCACCCTTACGGATATCAAGGGATGCGCTGAGGGACAGACCCTTGTAACTGAGGCTGGTGGAAAGACCGCCGGTCCAGTCGTAGTTGGCATCGAAGCCGGTAGGCTGGAGTTCATCGCCAAGCACGGGAAAACCTTTTGCATCCACAATAAGTTTACCCTTGTAAGGACCGTCCTCTACATAAGTGGGAAGGTAGGTCCAGTAAGTGCCGAAGGGCTTGCCTTTTTCTGCATAGAGGGAAACCTGGTCCTTGGTACCGGAAGTTGAGAAGCGGTCAAGTTCAAATTTCTCACCAAGTTCTGCAGGAAGGTCAACAACAAGGCTCTTGTTCTTTGCGAAGTTGAAACTCAGATCCCAGCGGAAGTCCTTGGTCTGGACGGGAACTACGTCAAGGAGGAGTTCAACACCGCTGTTACGTACGGTACCGGCGTTGGAAACCATTGAAGAGTAACCTGTTGCAGGCTCAATGCTGATAGGGAAGATCTGGTCTGAAGTGGTCCTGTTGTAGTAAGCGGCGTCAATGCCGATACGGCCGTTGAAGAACTGGAGGTTGATACCTGCCTCGTACTCAGTGGTCATTTCAGGCTTCAGGGTGTCACTAGCAATCTGATAACCCCTGCGGAATGCGTTCATACCGTTGATAGGGAATGCAACGATACCGGTAGCATAGGTACCGGAGAAGGATGCCTGGGAGAATGTAGGGAATACATTGTAGACACCTGCATCGTTACCGGTGCGGCCAACTGCCAGTCTCACCTTACCGAAGGACAGGATATCGTTCTTGGGAATATAGTTGGAGAACAGCACGCTGAGGGTGGCGCCGGGATAGAAGTAGTTGTTATTGGCTGCAGGGAGGGTTGAAGACCAGTCGTTACGTGCAGTGAGTTCAAGGAAGATTGTGTCGTCCCAACCCAGGGTAACGTCTCCGAAGAGGCCCACAAGACGGCGCTTGCTCTGAGAATCTGAGATAGTGGTCTTGGTAGCACCGTTGGAAAGGTTCCAGAAGCCGGTGAGGATGGTAAGGACGTCGGTCTGGCCTACAAGTTGGGTAGCGTACCTTTCGTTGATATTGAGACCGGCGATGGCGTTGATGTTCAGACGGCCGTTCACAAGATCCTGGTTGTAGTTTGCAAGGATGTCGTGGTTGGTCTCATACTGACGATAGTAACGCGCATACACATAACCGTCGGCGTTCATATTTGAGGGAGCATAACCCATATCGTCCCAGATCTTGGAGTCGTCAAGGAAGATCTGAGGCTCTCCTTCCTTATAATCGTAGTCGGAGTAGTTGAAGCCGAAACGATATGTGAAGGTGAGGAACTTGAAGGGCTTTACATCGGCCTGAACCTTACCGAAGAGTTGCTTGCTGTCATTCACGTTGTACCTGTTCTCGATGGCCCAGTAAGGACTGGTGATGCCGTAAGGAGTGAGGTAAGCCTCAGGTGAATTGAAAGCGCCGGGGAGGTTCTGGAGGTCTACCATAGATATATCGCGAGGGAACTCATAGAGACCGTCGATCACGGAAGTACCCTGGAACATACCTACGCTGTTGGTGATAGCCTTTGCGAAGTTGATCTGGCTGGAGAGTTTGATCCATTCGGTAGGAGTGTAGGTGCTGCGGAAAGCGATGGTGTTACGGTTGTAAGTATCCTTCTTTCCGGGGATGATACCGTCATCTCCTGCGTGAGAATAAGAGAGGAAGTAAGTTGCCCTCTGATCCTCGGTGGAACCGTTAAGGGAGATGGAGTGCTTCTGGTTGAAGCCAAGTTCGAAGAAGTCCTTGATGTTGGTGGGCTTTGCGCTGTACTCGTGGATGAGTTGCTGGCCGTCCCAGATAGGACCGTAAACCTGCATTGAACCATCAAACTTAGGACCCCATGAACCGTTCTCGATGAAAGTCTGGGTACCGTTCCAACCCTGACCGAAGTCGTTCTGGAAGATGGGAAGGAGGGAAACCTGACGGAGTTCAACACCACCGCTGTACTCAATTGAGAACAGGCGGTCTGTGCCGCGCTTACCCTGCTTGGTGGTGATGATGATGACACCGTTGGAAGCACGGGAACCGTAAAGTGCGGTAGCAGCGGCGCCCTTCAGTACGGTGAGGCTCTCGATGTCCTCGGAGGCGATGTTGCCAAGGCCGCCGATAACGATGCCGTCAACCACGTACAGAGGCTGGTTGTTACCGTTGATGGAACTGTAACCACGGATGATGACGTTGGTTGCTGCGCCAGGGTCTGTGGTTGTGGATGAAATCTGCATACCTGCAACCTTACCTGCAAGGGCGTTAGTTGCGTTGGTTGCATGATAGCCCACAATTTCATCGTTCTTCACCGTGGTTGCTGCGTAACCCAGTGATTTTTCAGAACGAGTGATACCCAAGGCGGTTACCACTGCTTCATCCAGTGCAAGGAGGTCTTCCTGCATAGTCACTTTGAGGACCGGGCCGGAAACCGTCACTTTCTGGCTCTTCATGCCGAAGAGATAGAAATTGAGCACCTGCCCATCCTTAGCACTGATGGTAAACTCACCGTCGGAGCCAGTGATGACGCCGAGGGTTGTACCTTCAACTACAACAGAGACACCGGCGAGAGGTTCACCCTTGGAATCAACGATGGAACCCTTCACCTGCTGACCCTGTGCTTGCAGTGTGGCCGATAATGCCACCAGAAGGCACGTAAGAATCAGTTGGATTCTTTTCATAAGCATGAAAATTTTAGTTAAACATAAATATTGATACAAATGTGAATTTACACCTTGTATACACTACTAAAAATACACTACCCTTTCCCTATATATTAAGGGAACCTGGCCGCAAAAATGGGGAAAAAAAATAAAAATTACAAGTAGTGTTTTTTTAGTCTAAGTTACAGATTATTAGTAATAAAAGTTTTTATTAAGTTTAAAATTGGTTCTCTAAAACAAATTTACTTATAATTTTTTAGAAAACATTCAAATAATCTAATAAATTATAAATAATAAAATTTTTCATTAATTTAATCAAATTAGGGCGATTTCAATCTGAAACCGCCCTAATCAAAACATACTGAAACACTTACTCGCTGAAACGTGCCTTCAGATACTCTCTGTTAAGACGGGCAATATGATCAATGGTAACGTGCTTGGGACATTCCATTTCGCAAGCGCGGGTGTTTGTACAGTTACCAAAGCCTAGTTCATCCATCTTGGCAACCATGGCGCGTGCACGGCGTGCTGCTTCAGGCTTACCCTGAGGCAGAAGAGCCAGTGAACTGACGCGGGCTGCAACAAACAGCATTGCAGAACCGTTCTTACAGGTTGCAACACATGCACCGCATCCTACGCATGCTGCAGCATCCATGGAAAGTTCTGCGTCATCGTGAGGGATAAGGAGTGTATTGCCGTCCTGTGCACTACCGGTACGTACGGTGATAAAACCGCCGGCCTGGAGGATCTTGTCAAATGCGCCGCGGTCCACTACAAGGTCCTTTATCACAGGGAAAGCGCCGCTGCGCCAAGGTTCTACGGTAATGGTTGCGCCGGGTTTGAAGTGACGCATAAACAGCTGGCAGGTAGTGACTTGGTCGTCCGGACCATGTGCACGGCCGTCAATATACAGGGAGCATGCTCCACAGATACCTTCACGGCAGTCGTGGTCGAAGGCGATGGGGTCTATACCCTTACGGATAAGTTGATCGTTCAGGATATCAAGCATTTCGAGGAAAGAAGCGTCTTCCTCCACATCCGTAACGTGGTAGGTCTCGAAATGGCCTTTTGCTTTGGCGTTCTTCTGACGCCATACTTTTACATTATATTCCATACTCGGGATTGATGTTCTCATACCTCAGTTCTTCCTTATGGAGCTCAGGCTCCTTACCTTCACCCTTATACTCCCATGCGCCTACATACATGAAGTTTTCGTCGTCGCGCTTGGTTTCACCGTCCTCGGTCTGCATCTCCTCACGGAAATGACCGCCGCAGGATTCCTTCCTATGAAGGGCGTCACGGGCCATAAGTTCACCAATATCAAAGAAGTCTACAAGGCGGAGAGCCTTCTCAAGTTCCTGATTGAATTCCTCATTGCAGCCAGGTACGCGCACTGATTTCCAGAACTCTTCACGGAGTTTTCCAATTTCCTCGATACCCTTCTTAAGACCTTCCTCATTACGTGCCATACCTACATACTCCCACATAATGTGACCAAGTTTCTTATGCAGGCTGTCCACGGTTTCTGTGCCCTTGACGGCAAAGAGCTTTGCTATACGCTCCTTGACGGCCTTCTCAGCGGCATCAAACTCAGGGGCGTTGATATCGGTCTTAGGCTCTGCAAACTTATGTGAAAGGTAATCGCCGATGGTATAAGGCAGGATAAAGTAACCATCGGCCAGGCCCTGCATAAGGGCACTTGCACCAAGGCGGTTTCCGCCGTGATCGGAGAAGTTAGCTTCGCCGATTGCATACAGGCCGGGGATAGTGGTCTGGAGGTCATAGTCTACCCAGAGACCACCCATTGTGTAGTGGATGGCAGGATATATCATCATGGGTTCTTCCCATGGTGAAGAGGAAGTAATCTTCTCATACATCTGGAAGAGGTTGCCGTAACGCTCCTCCACCCTCTGGTGACCAAGACGCTTGATTGCATCGGCAAAATCAAGGAACACGGCAAGGCCGGTCTCGTTTACACCGAAGCCGGCGTCGCAGCGCTCCTTTGCTGCACGAGATGCAACGTCACGGGGAACAAGGTTACCGAAGGCGGGATATCTGCGCTCAAGATAGTAGTCGCGGTCCTCTTCAGGAATCTGGGATGCCTTTATCTCATGCTTACGGAGCTTCAGGACATCCTCCATCTTCTTGGGAACCCATATACGGCCGTCGTTACGGAGGGACTCACTCATGAGGGTAAGCTTGCACTGCTGGTCTCCGTGAACGGGAATACAGGTGGGATGGATCTGGGCAAAGCAGGGATTTGCAAAGAAAGCACCCTTGCGGTATGCCTGCATTGCGGCCGATCCATTGGAGTTCATGGCGTTAGTGGAAAGGAAATAGGTATTTCCGTAACCACCGGTAGCAAGCACAACTGCGTGAGCACCAAAACGCTCAATCTCACCGGTAACAAGGTTACGGGCAATGATACCCTTGGCTTCACCGTTGATAATCACAAGATCCAGCATCTCATGACGGGGATAGCTCTTTACGGTACCTGCTGCAATTTCCTTATTGAGGGATGCATAGGCACCAAGGAGAAGCTGCTGACCGGTTTGTCCCCTGGCATAGAAAGTACGGCTTACCTGGACACCGCCGAATGAACGGTTGGCAAGATATCCGCCGTATTCACGTGCAAAAGGAACGCCCTGTGCAACGCACTGGTCAATGATTGAAGCACTTACCTCTGCCAGACGATACACATTGGCTTCACGGCTGCGGTAGTCGCCACCCTTGATGGTGTCATAGAACAGACGATAGATGGAGTCGTTGTCGTTCTGGTAGTTCTTTGCAGCGTTTATACCACCCTGTGCGGCAATGGAGTGAGCACGCCTGGGGGAGTCGCTGATACAGAAAATCTTGACGTTGTAGCCCATCTCACCAAGGGATGCAGCTGCGGATGCTCCGCCAAGACCGGTACCTACAACAATCACTTCCAGTTTCCTCTTGTTGTTGGGAGAAACTATCCGGATTTCCGCCTTACGCTTGGACCATTTGTCCTTGAGCGGTCCTTCCGGAATCTTGGAAATTAATTTAGGATCTGCCATATAATTATATTAATTGTGTTTCTAAAATGCAATTATAAGCATTTTTCGTGAATAAATTGTCACTTTTTAGAACAAAGTGTTGTCGTCGGGGGTGTATTTGCGCTGATTGAGATATTCCGTCATCCCCATGTGTTCATATGCCATCTCAGTAGCAACGCGGCCGCGGGGAGTACGGATAATGAATCCCTCCTTGATAAGGAAAGGCTCATAAACCTCCTCAATGGTACCTGGATCTTCGCTGGCCGATGTTGCAAGAGTGCCTATTCCAACCGGACCTCCCTTGAAATTCTGAATGAGCGTACGGAGAATCTTGTTATCGATTGCATCAAGGCCCCTCTTGTCAATCTTCAGCTTATTAAGGGCAAAACGCGTGATATCAAGATTGATGCGGCCGTCTCCAAGGACCTGGGCAAAGTCACGGACACGCCTCAGGAGAGCATTTGCAATACGTGCGGTTCCGCGGCTACGGAGAGCAATCTCATATGCGGCATCTTCATCAATTTCAAGGGAAAGTATACGCGCGCTTCTTAAGACAATATTCTTAAGGTCTGCCGTATCATAATACTCCAGGGCGCAGGTTATGCCAAAACGGGCACGGAGAGGAGCCGTGAGAAGACCGCTGCGCGTAGTTGCCCCAACCAGCGTGAAAGGATTAAGTGAAATCCTGACAGAGCGTGCCCCCGGGCCCTTGTCTATCATTATATCAATCACATAATCTTCCATGGCCGAATAGAGATACTCCTCCACCTCCGGCGAAAGCCTGTGAATCTCATCTATGAAAAGGACATCTCCCTGCTCCAGGGAAGTGAGAAGGCCGGCAAGATCTCCGGGCTTATCCAGAACCGGACCGGATGTAACCTTCATATTGACCCCCATCTCATTTGCTATGATATGGGCAAGGGTGGTTTTTCCCAGGCCGGGAGGGCCATGAAAAAGCACGTGATCAAGGGCTTCACCGCGCAGTTTTGCCGCCTTTATATATATATCCAGATTGGATACTATCTCCTTCTGGCCGGTAAAATCACTCAGCCCCTGCGGCCTTATAATTCCGTCAAATTCACTATCTTTGTGGTCGATTGTACTGTGCGGGTCAAATTCACTCATTGCTCCTGAGGGTTCAATTCAAATACAAATATAGTTTTTATTTTTTTATAACTGATGTTTTTAATGAAACTGTGGATAAGTTGATAACTATATAAAACTATTTATAAATCAATTATTTACAGTAAATTTAAACTGTTGAAAACTATTTGATAGCTTGTTGAAAGATTGTTTAAAAGAAGTTCACCGGCGGGTGACTTTACTTATCAACACGTTATAAACAGGGTTATCAACAGCTTTTCAACAGGTAAAAAGGGGCAGATGTTAATAAGTAAACAATCAACGTCCGCACTAAGTGAAAAACTCCTGAAGAGTAAGGAAATCTACTGCTCCGGGCTTTTTCTTTCTGCAAGATGGGCAGTTCTGTCAAACGCCGCACGCAATAATACCAACCTCATAGTCCTTCCTACTATGGAGTCTGCCGAGTATTGCAGCGCAGACCTCTATAACCTCACTGAAGGAGACTGTGTATTCTTCCTGCCAATCTCCGGAAAAAACATAGAGAGGAGTAATTACAAGTCGTCCCTGGGCGTCCAGAGAACTGCAGCTATCGGCAAAATACTTGAAGCTAAGGCCGATGACCAGGTTTTCATAGTAACCTATCCTGAGGCCCTGGAAGAGCTTATACCTTCGCAGAAAAATCTTGTATCGGCCCATCTGGAGATAAAACCAGGAGACAGGCTTCCATATGAAAAACTGAGGGAAATACTTACTGAAAAGGGCTTTGAGAAGGTAGATTTTGTGTCGGCGCCGGGTCAATACGCAATAAGGGGCGCCGTAATAGACATATTCTCCTATTCGCTGGATAAGCCCTACAGAATAAGTTACTTTGGAAACGAGGTTGAGAAGATCCATACCTTCGACTGTAACACCCAACTTTCCGTCGGTAACATTGATAAGGCCGATATTTACTCTAACATAGCCGCCGGCGGCGAGGAAGGCGGTGACTCAATTATCGGCCTTCTTCCGGAAGATGCAACCATTTGGCTGGATTCCTCCGACATGTATAACAACCGGGATTTTCTGAAAAGCCTTCTAAAATTCCAGCATGTCTATCTTGACGTTCCCCTTAAAAAACAGGGTGTAAGCACCGTAGAATTCAATATTGCGCCCCAGCCGGTATTCAACAAGAACTTTGAACTCCTCATTAGCGACATCCAGTCAAGGTTGGAATCCGGATACAAGGTTTATATAATAGGAGAGAAGGAAACCCAGCTGGAAAGGCTAAAATCAATTTTTATCCAGGAAGAGAAAATAGCACTTCCTGAGTTCATAAAGGGAAAGAATCTCCATTCCGGATTCATAGATCAGCAGGATAAGATATGCCTGTACACGGATCACGAGATATTTGACAGATTCCACCGCGTCCGTATCCGCCGCACCGTTGAAAAGAGCGAGCAGCTTACCCTCAATGACTTAAGCGCCTTTAACATAGGTGATTACATAGTACATATAGACCATGGCGTGGGAGTGTTCGGCGGTCTTGTGAAGATGAAGGACGACTACGGAAGGGTTAAAGAGGTAGTAAAACTCATGTACGGCGGTTCTGATGTGGTATTTGTATCAGTACATTCGCTTAACAAGATTTCGCGCTTCCGCTCAAAGGAAGGGGAGCCGCCAAGGATAAACAAGCTTGGCTCCAAGACCTGGATAAACCTCAAGATATCGGCAAAATCCAAGATGAAGGATATTGCCAAGGAACTTATCCAGCTATATGCCGCCCGCCGCGCTTCAAAAGGTTTTGCATTCAGTGCCGATACTTACCTCCAGGAAGAACTTGAATCTTCCTTCATGTATGAGGATACTCCGGATCAGGAGAAGGCTACAAAGGCAGTTAAAAGGGATATGGAAGACAGCTGCCCCATGGACCGCCTGGTTTGCGGAGACGTAGGTTTTGGTAAGACGGAAATAGCCATCAGGGCTGCTTTCAAGGCAGTTACTGACTCAAAGCAGGTGGCGGTCCTGGTTCCTACAACCATCCTTTCCCTGCAGCATTATGAAACCTTCAAGGCACGTCTTCAGAACCTTCCCTGCACTGTGGAATATGTGAGCCGCCTAAGGAGTGCAAAGCAGATTACGGATATAAAGAAACGCCTTAAAACCGGCGCCATAGACATACTTATCGGCACTCATAAGATCCTTGGAAACGGCTTTGAATTCAAGGACCTTGGGCTTCTTATAATAGATGAGGAGCAGAAGTTTGGTGTATCGGCCAAGGAGAAACTGCGCCAGATGAAAAACACCGTAGATACCCTTACGCTTACGGCAACTCCTATCCCCAGGACTCTCCAGTTCTCCCTCCTTGGCGCACGTGACCTTTCAATCATCCAGACTCCGCCGCCAAACCGCATCCCTATCCAGACGGAGATTATCCTCTTCAACCAGGATGAGATAAAGAGCATAATCAATTATGAACTGAACCGCGGCGGCCAGATTTTCTTCCTTCACAACAAAGTTGAGGAGCTTCGTTCCGTTGAGGAAATCCTCCACCGCCTGGTGCCTGACATGAAGATATGCGTAGCTCATGGCCAGATGGAATCCCATGACCTTGAAGACCGTATGCTTGCATTTATGAGGGGAGACTACGACCTTCTCCTTTGCACCACCATCATAGAAAACGGCCTGGATATTCCTAACGCCAACACCATCATAATTAATCAGGCACAGAATATCGGCCTCAGTGACCTCCATCAGTTAAGAGGCAGGGTGGGTAGGTCCAATAAAAAGGCCTTCTGCTACCTCATAGTGCCGCCGCTTATCACAATAACGGACGAAGCCCGCCGAAGGCTCAAGGCCATCGAGGAGTTCTCAGACCTTGGAAGCGGCTTCAACATTGCCATGCAGGACCTTGACATCCGCGGCGCCGGCAATCTCCTTGGCGCAGAGCAGAGCGGTTTCATTGCCGATATGGGCTATGAGACATATCAGAAGATACTCTCTGAGGCTATGGATGAGATAGGGATAGAGACCGGAGTTACCCATCAGAGGGCCGATGAAAAATATGTGGACGACTGCACCATAGAAACCGACCGCCCGGCATTTATCCCGGATAATTACATAGACGTTACGGCCGAAAAGATACGTATCTACAAAGTGCTGGATTCACTCACCGAAGACCGTGAGATAGACCGTATAGGGAGTCAGCTTGAAGACAGGTTCGGCCCTCTCCCTGAAGAGGTTAAAAACCTGATAAACGTAGTCAAGATAAGGAATCTTGGCGCGCAGCTTGGCTTTGAGAAGATAATTGTGAAGAACGGTATGCAGATTATGTTCTTCATCAATAATCCCATATCTCCGTATTACAAGTCTAAAGTGTTTGAAAGGGCTATGGCGGCCGTTATAATAAACGACTCAGTTTTCAAGCTGAATCAGGACGGAGGAAAACTGAGAACTGTGTCCCGCGGGGTGGATTCGCTTGATAAGGCCCTTGAAATTTTGAAAAGACTGCAATAATTGTTACTTTTGCAGGCTATGTCTAATCTGCTCATAGAAATAGGAAATACGGCGGTCAAGGCTTCCTGGTCGGACAGGATGACCCTTGGAAAGACATTCCGCTATCAGGGAGAGAAGTATATGGACTTCATACTCTCCCTCACCGCGCGTGAAAAACCAGCCGTAATGGTGGTTTGCAGCGCTTTTCCCCTTTCAGAGCAGGAAACGGAGTGCCTGAAGCCGGAATGCGGGAACCTCCTAGTGCTGGACCGTAACCACAGGGACCTTCTCCTCAGAAACAGCCTTCCTTCATACCTTTCCTATGACAGGGCCGCTTCAATAGCAGCCACCCGCTACCTTTTCAAGGGGCGCGGATGCACCATTGTAGACTTCGGCACAACCCTTTCCATAGACTTCATCTCCCAGGACGGCACATATTCCGGAGGAAACATCTCCCTTGGATGCCGCACACGCTTCAAGGCTCTCCAGAGATATTCCAGGTCACTTCCGCTTGTGGAAATCCCTGAAAATCCCGATACTATCGGCCAAAGCGAGGTATCTTCAATAGAGAGCGGAGTAGTTTCAGGCATTCTTTTTGAAATTGAGGGCTACCTGAATCTCCATCCGGACCATATTGTAGTTTTTACCGGAGGTGACGCTAATTATTTTGCCAAACGCCTGAAAAGTTCCATCTTTGTAATTTGCAATCTGGTCCTCATGGGTTTGGCCCTAATGGCAGACGAATATGCTCAGAGTTAAAAGAATATTGGCGGCAGCGGCCCTTATGCTCTCCTGTGTCTTTGCAAAGGCGCAGACAGACGGCACGTACAGCGGCTTCTCGCCTTATTCCGTATATGGTGTAGGTAACCTTCATAATCCCGGAACAGCCTGGAACCGCGGTATGGGCGGCGTTGGCCTTGCAGCCAGGAATCACAGGTTCATCAATATCATGAATCCCGCTTCCGTAACCGCCAGGGACACCCTCTCCTTTATGGCCGATTTCGGAATGAACGGCAGGATATCCCTTTTCTCTGAGGGAGACAAGAGGGCGCTCAACACCACCTTCAATATAGACGATTTTGTGATTTCCTTCCCCATGTGGAACCACACCGCCTTTATGGTTGGAATCAACCCCATGAGCGACATAGGATACAAGATTGCCTACTCAGAGCTTCAGGAATCAAACATCCCCACCGGCCGCCAGAGCTTCTCTTCAGTGGGCAACGGCGGTGTTTACCAGGTGTTTGCAGCAGCGGCCGGAACCCTATGGAACCGCCTCTCAATAGGTGCCCAGGTAAACTACTGCTTTGGCAACATCAACAAGAGGGCTACCATGAATTATGAGTCTGATGCCGCACGTTCATGGCAAACCGGGGACTCCCTGCAGGTGAATAACGTCACTGCAAAGATCGGCCTTCAGTATGAGCAGCCAATTGCCCGCGGATCAAGCCTTATCATTGGTGCAACTTACAAACTCTCAACACCCATCACCGGATACCATACCCATTATGAGGTTAAAGGTATAGACAAAACTACCGGCAGGTATCAGGAACTTCTCAAGGAAAAGAACTTAATGATGGGAGATGAGATAGGGGTAGGCCTTAGCTATAAGAAGGGAGATGACCTACTTATTGAATTCGATTACACGCGTACGGACTGGAGCCGCTCCGGCTTTGACGGTGTGGCCGGATTCTCAAACAGGGGTGACGTTACCTTTGCATCGGCCGTGGGACAGAGTTTCCGTCTTGGCGCTGAAATAACACCCAACAGAAACGACATCCGCTACTTCCTCAAACGCTGCACATACCGCGCTGGAGCATACTACGACAGCTCTTATTATACCGTTGACGGAGCGCACGTAGACGCCGTTGGAATAACCCTTGGAATGACCATTCCTGTGTTCCGCTGGTACAACGGATTATCAATTGGCCTGGATTTTGGAAGAAGAGGACTCCAGACCTCCCAGGTAAAGGAAACCTACTTTGGTTTCAACGTTGGGATGAACATATTTGACATTTGGTTCAAGAAACCGCATTACGAATAGTTGGACAAAAACAAAAAACAGGATACTATGAAAAGATTAGCTATCATCACCGCTTCCCTCCTGGCCGTACTTTCAGGATGGAACATGAGCGCCCAGACCACTTCAAAGTATGGTCACGGCGAAGACAGCCTGAACTGCCTCAAGTACCTTTCGTTCTACACTGAGCGTTTCAAGAAGGACGAGAAAGACCCTATGGCCCTTTCCAACTGGCGTCAGGCCTACAAGTACTGCCCTGCCACCGCTTCTGAGAACATCTTCGTGAACGGTACCAAGATGATGACAAACCTGTATCGCAGCACCAAGAACGCCAAGGAGCGTGCTGCAATCGCAGATACCATCCTCATGCTCCAGGATCAGCGTCTTGCCGCTTACCCTAAGAAGAAGACCACCATCCTCAACAACAAGGGTCAGTACATCATCAACTACAAGAGCGCAGACGTACAGTACATGTACGATAACCTCTCAGGTATTATGAATGAGCTTGGCAAGGACACCAAGAGCAATATCCTGAGCGCCCTCATGCAGTCTGCAGTGGCTCAGTACAGGGAGGAGAAATTATCGGCCGATGAAATAATCGCCCTCTATGAGAACGTAAGCGGCATCCTTGACCAGGCTCAGCCCCGCAACGAGAAAGAGACTGCAGCCCTGGCAGAGGACAAGGAGAAGATCGAGTCCATCTTTGCAGCCAGCAAGGTTGCTTCCTGCGAGAACCTCATCGCTATCTTCACCCCCCGCTTCGAGTCAGATCCTGAGAACCTTGCACTTGTGACCAA
The DNA here is from genome assembly GCA_900313205.1 of uncultured Bacteroidales bacterium. Taxonomy (GTDB): domain Bacteria; phylum Bacteroidota; class Bacteroidia; order Bacteroidales; family UBA932; genus Cryptobacteroides. The sequence goes on from OMQK01000010.1 coordinate 42,170, forward strand.
GATAGTCCAGCTCATGAACGGCGCCGACGACTGCGCTTCCAATGACCTCTATCTCAAGGCCGCAACCGCCAAGTACAAACTGGATCCTTCACACGGCAGCGCCTTCGGCCTGTACCGCCTCAATGCCGCCCGCGGCAATGTGGCCGATGCCGGTAAGTACCTCCAGGAGGCTATTGACTCCCCTGAGTCAGATGAGCCCACCGATGCCCAGTACTGGTATGAGATGGCAACCTTCTGCTACAAGAACGGTATGCGCTCAAAGGCTTACGATGCAGCCCGCAAGGCAGTTGACCTTGACTACGGTTATGCCGGAAAGGCATACATGATCATGGGTAACCTCTGGTCATCGGCCCCCTGCGAGGACGTCGTGAATAAGTACGCCCGCTATTGGGCAGCAACTGACTGCTACCAGAAGGCACGCAGCGCAGACGCCTCCCTTGCCGATGACGCCTCCGCTTCAATCTCTGCAGTGGCCCGTTACTATCCCGAGGCAGCCGAGGCCTTCATGTATGACCTCACCAAGGGACAGTCCTACACCGTCAGCTGTGGCGGTATGGTAGCAACTACAACCGTACGCGTGCAGTAAGAAGTGAGAGCACCCTGCATATTTACAGCGATTGCAAGCACCCTGGTGCTTGCTTTCGTTGTTTATTCATGCAAGAGCAATCTCGCTGAAGCCCAGAAACTGGACCTTTCCGTCACCCCTATCCAGGTGGTGGATACCATGCTTCTCATAAACTCTGACAACGGCCGTCTGAAAATGAGGGTGGAGGCCCTCAGGATGGAGGTTTATGAGTACGACACCCTGTCCTACAACTACTTCCCGCTGGGGATAAACGTCTTTGGATATAATGAGGAGGACGGCCTTCTAGAGACCACAATCGTGGCCGATGAAGCCCGTCACAATAAATATGCTCATGGCGGGGACGATATTTGGTCGGCCTATGGCAATGTTGTGGTCAAGAATATCCTCAAGCGTGAGAAGATAGAGACAGACACCCTTTACTGGGATGCAAAGAACAAGGAGATATGGACAGACTGCTATGTGAGGCTGTCCTCAGACGACGGTGTGATGCAGGGTTACGGCATGCGCTCAGACGAGATGGCGCGTAACTCCATCCT